>DAHWKH010000189.1 GCA_027343725.1 Acidiferrobacteraceae bacterium | reverse complement strand
ACGGCCCGAAGTGCCTAAGCCTCGACGCCTGGCGCAAACAGCAGGGCTCATCTCGGCCCGCTATCACCCAAAGCGCCTGACACCAAGGCCCGTCCGGGGAATCCCGGGCGGGCCTCTCAGCTTTCGGACGGGCGAAGCGTCGTGAGGCCGCCCATGTAAGGGACCAAGGCCTCCGGGATGCGCACGCCGCCGTCGGCCTCCTGATAGTTTTCGAGCACCGCCGCGAGCGTGCGCCCGACCGCAAGCCCTGAGCCGTTCAGGGTGTGGACGAGCGCCGGCCGCTCCTCGCGCGGGCGATAGCGCGCGCGCAAACGGCGCGCCTGAAAATCCCGGAAATTGCTGCACGAGGAGATCTCGCGATAGCAGCCGCTCCCGGGGAGCCAGACCTCGAGGTCGTAGGTCTTGGCCGCGGCGAAACCCAGATCCCCCGCGCACAACGCCACCACCCGATAGGCAAGGCCCAGGCGCTGCAAGACCGCCTCGGCGTGTCCCGTGAGTTCCTCGTGGGCGCGCGCGGAATCCTCGGGGGCCGTCACCTGCACGAGTTCGACCTTCTCGAACTGGTGCTGGCGGATGAGCCCGCGCGTGTCGCGCCCGGCGGCGCCGGCCTCGCTGCGAAAACACGGCGTGTGACAGACGAGGCGTTGCGGCAGGGCGCCCGCGGACAGCGTCGCATCGCGCACGAGATTGGTGACCGGCACTTCCGCCGTCGGGATCAGAAAGTATTCCAAGCCCTCGATCTTGAAGAGGTCTTTTTCGAACTTCGGGAGCTGGCCTGTACCGAACAGACTGTCGCGGTTGGCAAGATACGGGACATAGACCTCGGTATAGCCGTGGACCTGGGTGTGCAGATCCAGCATGAATTGCGTGAGCGCGCGCTGCAGCAGTGCCAGCCCGGCGCTCAAGACCGCGTAGCGCGCCCCGGCGAGCTTCGCTCCCGCGCCGAAATCCAGCCCCCCGAGAAGGCCCCCGATATCGACGTGATCGCGCACCGCGAAATCCCAGGCGGGCGGCTCTCCGACCGTGCGCAGCGTGACGTTGTCGCGTTCATCGCGCCCGTCCGGGACATCGTCGTCCGGGGGGTTTGGCAGCGCCGCCGCGAGCTCGTCCCATTGCGCCTGCACCGCCTGGAGCTCGACCTCGTGGGCGGCAAGGCGCGCCGCGAGTGCCTCCTGTCCGGCCATGAGGCTTGCGATATCGCCCCCTTGGGCCTTGGCCCGCCCGATCGCCTTGGCGCGCGCGTTGCGTTCCGCCTGGGCGTCCTCCAAGGCCTTCTGGGCCACCTTGCGGCGCGCCTCGAGCGCCTCGATGCGCGCGACGTCGAGCGCAAAACCCCGGCGCGCGAGCGCGCGCGCGAGGTCGCCGGGGGCGGTTCGTAAACGCTTGGGATCGATCATGGCGAAAGCCCCTCAAAAACGCGCGAGTCTAAAGCATCGCAACACCGGCGCATACCGGGGGTCCGGCTCGATCCCCTGGATCCAGGCCCAGAGATCGGCGTCGCTCTCGTTCAGGAACGCCTGGAAGAGCGCCTGCTCGCTCGCCGAGAGCGCGGCGTAGCGCGTGTCGATAAATTCCCGCAACACGAGATCGAGTTCCAGGAGGCCACGGCGACAGGCCCAATGGAGCCTTTCTGCGTTCACAGCCGGCGAGCCGCCAGACGCGCCTTGATCCCGCCGATGGCGCGCGCCGGGTCCAGGCCCTTGGGGCAGACGTCCGTGCAGTTCATGATGGTATGGCACCGATAGAGCCGGTAGGGGTCCTCGAGATCATCGAGGCGCTCGCCCGTGGCCTGATCACGGCTGTCCTCCAGAAACCGATAGGCCTGCAAAAGCGCCGCCGGCCCGAGAAAACGCTCGGGATTCCACCAGAACGACGGGCAGCTCGTCGTGCAACAGGCGCACAGGATGCATTCATAGAGCCCGTCCAGGCGCGCGCGTTCGGCCGGGCTCTGACGGCGTTCCACGTCCGGGACCCGGCCCGCGTCGATGAGCCACGGGCGCACCGCGCGGTACTGCCGGTAAAAACCCGTGAGATCGACGATGAGATCGCGGATCACCGGCATGCCGGGCAAGGGCCGCACCGTGATCGGTTGGCGCAGGTCCTTGAGGGCGGTCACGCACGCAAGCCCGTTGCGGCCGTTGATGTTCATGGCGTCCGAGCCGCACACACCCTCGCGACACGAGCGCCGGAAGCTCAGGGACTCGTCTTGTTCTTTCAAAAGCAGCAGCGCATCAAGCAACATCACGGCCCCGTGGCCCGCGGGCAGGGTGTAGTCCGCGACATAGGGCGCCTCTTGCACCTCGGGTTGGTATCGAAAGATCCGAAAGCGTGTTTCCGACACAGGCCCTCCCTCCGCCCCGACCGGGGTCTTCAGTATACCCGCGGTTTGGGCGGGAAGGCGCTCACCGTCAACGGCTTCATGCGCACCGGTTTGTAATCGAGCGTCTCGCCCTCCCGAAAATACAAGCTGTGCTTCAACCAATGCGCGTCGTCGCGCTCGGGGAAATCCACGCGCGAGTGTGCCCCGCGGCTCTCGCTGCGGGCAGCGGCCGAGACCACCGTCGCCAAAGCCACCTCGATCAGGTTTTCGAGTTCCAGGGCCTCGATGCGCGCGGTATTGAACGTACGGCTCTGATCGGACAACCCGGCGTGCGCCAAGCGCTCGCGTAACGCGCGCACGCGTTTCACCCCCTCGTCCAGGACCTCCTGGCGGCGGAACACCCCGCAAAACTGCTCCATCACCTGCCGCAGCTCGGAGCCGATATCGGCGATCGATTCCGTCCCCGGCCGTTCCCAACGCGCAACGCGCGCCAGCGCCCGTTCCACCGCCTCCTCTGGGAGCGGACGGTGGTACCGCTGCGCCTTCAGGGCCGCCAGCATCTGATTGCCGGCCGCGCGCCCGAAGACGATGATGTCGAGAAGCGAGTTGCCGCCTAGGCGGTTCGCGCCGTGGACCGAGACGCAGGCGCACTCCCCGACCGCGTAGAGCCCCGGTTGCGGCTCCTCGGGGCCGTGACGCTCGGGCGCCACGACCTCGCCGAAGCGGTTGGTCGGAATCCCGCCCATGATGTAGTGCGCGGTCGGATACACGGGGATCGGAGCGCGCGCCGGATCGATGTGCGCAAACCGCAGCGCCGATTCGCGGATCCCAGGCAGGCGCTGGGCGATCACCTCCTCCCCGAGGTGCTCGAGCTTCAGCTCGACATAATCGCCGCGGGGCCCGCAACCGCGTCCCGCGGCCACCTCCAAATGGATCGCGCGGCTCACGACATCGCGGCTTGCGAGATCCTGAGCCTGGGGGGCGTAGGACGCCATGAAGCGCTCGCCTGTGTTGTTCACGAGATAGCCCCCTTCACCACGCGCGCCCTCGGTGATGAGTACCCCGACGCCCGCAAGGCCCGTCGGGTGGAACTGAATGAACTCCATGTCCTGCAAGGGGATGCCGGCGCGCAAGGCCATCGCGAGCCCGTCGCCGGTATTGATCAGCGCGTTGGTGCTCGTCCGGTACATGCGCCCCGCCCCGCCGGTCGCGATCAAGGTGGTCTTGCTCTCGATGACCAGGAGGTCGCCCGTCTCGATCTCGAGCACGAGCGCCCCAAGCGTCGCGCCCGAGGCGTCGCGCAACAGATCGATGGCGAAGAATTCATCGAAGAAATGGGTCTTGGCGCGCATGTTCTGCTGATAGAGCGCGTGCAGGATCGCGTGCCCCGTGCGGTCGGCCGCGGCACAGGTGCGCGCCGCCTGCGCCCCTCCGAACGCCTGACTCTGACCGCCGAACGGGCGCTGGTAGATTTTCCCGTCGGGTAACCGCGAGAACGGCACGCCCGCGTGCTCGAGCTCGATCACCAGGCGGTTCGCCGCGCGACAGAGGTATTCGATCGCATCCTGGTCGCCGAGGTAATCCCCGCCCTTGACGGTATCGTACATATGCCAATGCCAGGAATCCGGCAGCACGTTCCCGAGCGCCGCGTTCACGCCCCCTTGGGCCGCGACCGTGTGCGAACGGGTCGGAAACACCTTCGAGACCACCGCGACCTGCGCGTCGCCTTCGGCGAGTTGCCAGGCCGCGCGCAGGCCCGCCCCCCCGGCCCCGATGACGAGACAATCGAAGCGCCGGCGCGCGAGCTTCACGCGAACACCGCCATGAGACCGTAGGCGAAAAACGCCGCGAGCCCGAGCGCCACGACCGCAAGCGCCACGAGCCGCACGCGCGGCGAGTGCACGTAATCCTTCACGATCCCATCGAAACCGAAGTAGGCGTGCAGCGTCACGGCCGCAAGCCACGCGGTGATCCCGCCTTCGAGCGCGGGATTCGCGCAGAGCGCCCGCCAGGCGACGAACGGGAACCGCGGGCTCTGCGCGACAAGCGCCACGAGCCCCAAGAGCCCGATGGCAATGACGAGCGCGCTCACGCGCACGATGAGCCAGGCGCCGGCGCCCGTGCGGCGGCTGCCGGCGGCGGCCGCGCCTAGGGCCACAGCCACCCCGCGATCCCGGCCGCCACGAGCGCCGCGGCGATGACGATGGCGGCCGTCGAACGGCTGCGCGCGCGCCCGAACCCGATATCGCTGTCCAACAGCAGATAGCGGATCCCGCCGAAGAGGTGTTGCGCCGCGACCCACACGGCAAGCGGTCCGAGGATGTGCGCCGCGGGGCTCGTCAGGGCCGAACCCACCGCATGAAAGCCCGCGCGGCTCGTGCGCGCGGTCCGCCACAAGACGAGTCCCGCCGCGACGACCGGCAAGAACAGGATGCCGCTTGCGCGGTGCAGGATCGACGCATAGGCCCCGACGGGCAGGCGCATATGCCGCAAGCCGAAATCGCGTGGACGGTCGTGAGGGGTCATTCGGCCTGCCTGTGTCGTCGGTTTTTGCTATGATGGCCGCGCGTCTTGCCCATGATTATAGGGGGTGTCCTGCGATGAGGGAATGGATCGCCGAACGGGTGGCCGAAGGCGGCGTCGCGGCCGACGAGGCCGTTCTCCACTATGGGGACCCCAAAGCCGAGGTCGTGGCCGCGAGCCGCGACACCGTGCGCTGCGCCCTGACCGACATGGCGCTCATCCGCGCACGCGGCCCAGACGCGGCCGCCTTTCTGCACGGTCAGCTCACAAACGATGTCCTGACTCTCGGCGAGGATAGCCGGCTCGCCGCCTACTGCACGGCCCAGGGGCGCGCGATCGCGCTCTTTCGGGTGCTGCGCGCGGATCCCGAGACGCTGCTCCTCATCCTGCCGCGCGCGCTCCTCGCCGGCGTCCTCAAACGCCTGAGCCTGTTCGTTTTGCGCGCGAAAGTCACCCTCGAGGCGGCCGATGACTGGCGGCTCCTCGGCGTCTCGGGCCCCGACGCGCCCGCGACGCTGACCGCGGCCGGGCTCCCGGCCCCGCCGGCCAACCGGGTCGCGGCCCACGGCGGCGTGTTGGTCCTGGGCCTCCCCGGCCCCCACGCGCGCTTTGTCCTCGCGGGACCCGCCGAGGCCTTGATGGCGCACGATCGCGACTTCAGCGCGCTCCCCTGGATCGGCCGTGAGGCGTGGGGCTGGATGGATATCGCCGCCGGTCTGCCGACGATCACGCCGGCGACGAGCGAGGCCTTCGTGCCCCAGATGCTGAACCTCGACCTCCTGGGCGGCATCCACTTCCGCAAGGGCTGCTATCCCGGACAGGAGATCGTCGCCCGCACCCACTACCTCGGCCGCCTGAAACAACGCATGTATCGCGCCAGCCTGGCGGATGGCGTGCCGGCGCCGACGCCCGGCGCGACCTTGAGCGCGCCCAACCTGCCGGGACAACCGGCTGGGACCGTGGTGTCGGCCCATCTGGGACCTCAGGGATGGGTGGAGATGTTGGCGGTGGTGCAGATCGCAAGCCACGACCAGGGTGGCGTGCGCCTGGGCGATGACCCGCTCACCTTCCAGGACCTGCCCTATCCCCTGGCCGCGAGCTGCTGATTGCGGAACACCCGCGCCACGCGCTTGTGGACCGGGGGCCTGCCGGGGATGATCTCGTAGAAGGTCTCCCCCTTCTTGACCATGCCAAGACCGGCGCGGGCGTAGCCTTGGATGGCGGCCTCACCGTGCTCGAGGCTCCGGATCTCGGCGGTCAACCGCTCGTCGGTCTTCAGGAGGTGGGCGTTGCCCTGCTTCAAGGCCTCGATGTGGTGCTCGCGGTGCCAAAGGGCCACGACCCCGCCGTGCCCGAACCAGAGCGCGGCCTGGGTCAGCGCGCATAAAGCGACAACCGTGATCCCGAGGGCTTTCCTCATGGGACCAGTATAGGCAGCCGCCTCAGCCTTGGGAATAGGCCTGCCCGGGCGCGCGCGCGAAGCGCGCGTTCGCCCCCTCCCGCTCTTCGATGCGCAAAAGGCGGTTGTACTTCGCCAGGCGCTCGGAGCGCGAGAGCGACCCGGTCTTGATCTGGCCGGCGCCGGTCGCGACCGCGATGTCGGCGATCGCCGTGTCCTCGGTCTCGCCCGAGCGGTGCGAGAGCACGACGCCGAAGCCCGCCGCTTGCGCGCGCCGGATCGTACCCAGAGTCTCGGTCAGGGTCCCGATCTGGTTCGGCTTGATGAGAATGGCGTTGCCGACACCCTCGCGGATGCCGCGTTCCAGGAGGGTCTCGTTGGTCACGAACAGATCATCGCCCACGAGCTGGATGCGCGCGCCGAGATCGCGTGTCAGCACCCCCCAGCCGGCCCAGTCCTCCTCGCCCATGCCGTCCTCGATGCTCACGATCGGATAGCGCCCCACCCATTCGCTGTAGAGCGCCGTGAGCCCCCGGGCATCCAGGTGGCGCTTCTCGCCCGCGAGCGCGTAACCGCCATCGCTCACGATTTCCGAGGCCGCGACGTCGAGGGCGATGGCGACGTCGCGCCCGGGGGCATAACCGGCCGCGGTGATGGCTTCGGCGATGAGATCGAGCGCCTCCTCGTTGGTCTTCAGGTCCGGGGCGAATCCGCCCTCGTCGCCCACCGCGGTCGCCAATCCCCGGGCCTTCAAAAGCCCTTTCAGGGTGTGGAAGATCTCGGATCCCCAGCGTAGGGCCTCGGCGAACCGCGGGGCACCGAACGGCACGATCAGGAATTCCTGGAAATCGAGCGTGTTATCGGCGTGCGCGCCCCCGTTCACGATGTTCATGAGCGGCACCGGCACGACGAACGGGCCGTCCCCGCCGAGGTGCCGATACAAGGGCACTTGCCGCTCGCGGGCGAGCGCGCGGGCAAGCGCGAGCGACACGCCGAGGATCGCGTTCGCCCCCAGGCGCGACTTGTCGGGCGTCCCATCGAGCGCGATCATGCGCTGATCGCACGCCTCCTGGTCGGCGGCGACACCCACCAAGGCGGCCTTCAGGGGCCCGTTCACGGACCCGCAGGCCTTCAGGACCCCGAGGCCCCGGTAGCGGGCCTTGTCGCCGTCGCGCAGCTCCGCTGCCTCGCGGATCCCGGTCGAGGCCCCGGACGGGACCGAGGCCCGACCGCGCGCGCCGGAATCCAGCGTGACCTCGGCTTCCACGGTGGGATTGCCGCGCGAATCCGGAATCTCGCGCGCGTACAGATCGAGAATTTTGCTCATGAGCCTTTGCCTTTTGTCCTAGCCAGATCCTGTTGTTATGGAGGGGATGTCAGGAGGTCTTCGTCGAGGGCGCGGGCCTTCACGCAGCGATCGATGTCCTGGAGCATCCCCAAAAGCGACTCCATGCGCGCCAGGGGCCAGGCGTTGGGCCCGTCGCTCAAGGCCGCGTCCGGGTCCGGGTGCGTCTCGAGGAACACCCCGGAGACGCCCGCGGCGACCGCGGCCCGCGCCAAGACCGGCACATGCTCGCGTTGCCCCCCCGAGCGGGTGCCCTGCCCCCCGGGCAGCTGCACGGAGTGCGTGGCATCGAAGACCACGGGGCAGCCGGTTGCGCGCAGGATCGCGAGCGCGCGCATGTCCGACACCAGGTTGTTGTACCCGAACGAGACGCCGCGCTCGCAGACCAGGATGCGCCCGTCCCCGCCGGCCGCGCGCGCCTTCTCGACCACGTTTTTCATGTCCGCCGGGGCCAGGAACTGCCCCTTCTTGATATTGACGGGCTTGCCGGCCGCGGCCACGGCACTGATGAAATCCGTCTGCCGGCACAAAAACGCCGGCGTCTGCAGGACATCGACCACGGCCGCGGCCTCGGCGATCTCGTCGATGCCGTGCACGTCCGTGAGGACCGGCACGCCGACGATCTCTTTGACGTCCGCGAGAATCTGCAGGCCGTCCACGCGCCCCGGCCCGCGGAACGCGGCATGCGAGCTGCGGTTGGCCTTGTCGAACGACGATTTGTAGATGAAGGGGATGGCGAGACGGTCCGTGATCTCCCGCAACGCCTGCGCGCTCTCGAGCGCGAGCGTGCGTGACTCGATAACGCACGGCCCGGCGATCACAAACAGCGGTTCCCGAAGGCCCGCTTCGAAGCCGCAAAGCCTCACGCCTGCTCCTGGCGCTTCAAGGAGGTGGCCGCGCGCCGCGCCAGGGCCGCGCGAATGAAGCTTGTGAACAGCGGATGGCCGTCGCGCGGCGTGGATGTGAATTCAGGGTGGAACTGGACGCCGACGAACCACGGATGGTCCGGGAGTTCGACGATCTCGACCAGCGCCTGATCGGGCGAGGTGCCAGCGACCCGCAGGCCGTTTTCCTCCAAAGCCGCGCGGTAAGTGTTGTTGACCTCGTACCGGTGGCGGTGGCGCTCGGTGATGGCCGGCGTCCCGTAGATCTGTGCGGCAAGACTCCCCGCGACCAATTCGCAGCGCTGGCCGCCCAAGCGCATGGTGCCGCCCAAATCGGCGTCCGGGGCGCGGGTCTCGCGCTGGCCCGCGCTCCCCATCCACTCAGTGATCAGCGCGATCACCGGATGCGCGCACTCGGCGTCGAATTCGGTGCTGTGCGCGCCCGCGAGCCCCACCTGATTGCGGGCGAACTCGATCACCGCGATCTGCATGCCGAGACAAATCCCGAGATACGGGATATGGCGTTCGCGCGCCATGCGCACCGCGGCGATCTTGCCCTCGGTGCCGCGGCCCCCAAAGCCTCCGGGCACCAGCACCGCGTCATAGCGCAGCAACTCCTCCGCGCCCTCGCGCTCGATGGCCTCGGAGTCGAGGTAATGGATGCGGACCTGCGAGCCGGTCTGAATCCCGGCGTGCGCCAGGGCCTCCGACAAAGATTTGTAGGACTCCGTCAGATGCACGTACTTGCCGACGATCGCGATATCGACGACCGCCTGGGGGTTTTCGAGCGCGGCGTTCACCGCCTGCCACTCGCACAGGTCGATCGCGTGCGCGGTCTTCAGTTCGAGCTGCTCGACGACGATATCGTCGAGCCCCTGGCCATGGAGGATCTCCGGAATGCGGTAGATGTTGTCGACGTCCACCGCCGTGATCACGGCGCGCGCGGGCACGTTCGTGAAGAGCGCGATCTTTTGCCGTTCGTCTTCCGGCAACCGCCGGTCCGCGCGGCACAAGAGGATATCGGGCTGGATCCCGATCCCGCGCAGCTCCTTGACCGA
>DAHWKH010000165.1 GCA_027343725.1 Acidiferrobacteraceae bacterium | reverse complement strand
TAGGCCTCGCGCCCCGGCGGCCGGCGCAAGAGCAGCGAGATCTGCCGGTAGGCCCAGGCCTGCTTCGTGAGGTCATCGTAGACGATCAGCGCGTCCTCGCCGCGATCCCGGAAATATTCCCCCATGGCGCAGCCGCTGTAGGGCGCGAGGTATTGCATGGCCGCGGAATCGGCGGCGGTCGCCGCGATCACCGTGGTGTGCTCCATGGCCCCGAGTTCCGTGAGGCGCTGCACGACGCCTGCGACACTCGAGGCCTTCTGCCCCACCGCGACATAGATGCACTTCACGCCGGTCCCGCGCTGCGCCAGGATCGCATCGAGCGCAAGCGCGGTCTTCCCGGTCTGGCGATCACCGATGATGAGCTCGCGTTGGCCGCGGCCGATCGGCACCATCGCGTCGATCGCCTTGATGCCGGTCTGCAAGGGCTGGGTCACGGAGCGGCGCGCGATGACGCCGGGCGCGACCTTCTCGACCGGGGACGTGGTCTCGGCGGCCACATCCCCGCGCCCATCGAGCGGGCGACCCAGGGCGTCGACCACGCGCCCGAGGAGTCCCGGCCCCACCGGCACCTCGAGGATGCGTCCGGTGGACTTGACCGTATCGCCCTCGGCGAGGTGTTCGTACTCGCCGAGGATCACGGCCCCCACGGCGTCGCGTTCGAGATTCAACGCAAGCCCGATGGTGCCGCCGGGGAACTCCAGCATCTCGCCCTGCATGACCTCGTCGAGGCCGTGGATGCGGGCGATCCCGTCGCTCAATCCCATGATGGTGCCGGTGAGCGTCGTGGCGGGCGGCGCCAGCTGTTCGATCCGTTGCTTGATGACGTCCGAGATCTCGCTCGGTTTCAGGGCCATAACCGTTTTCTCCTCAAGAAGGCAGGCGCAGTCGCTGCGCGAGCGCCGCCAGACGCCCGCGTACCGAGCCGTCGAACACCTTGTCGCCGTGCTGCACGATGACGCCCGCGAGCAGCGCCGGGTCGACCTCGGCGCGCACGACGACGTCGCACCCGGTGCGGCGGGCGAGCGCCGCGCGCAGCCGCTCGATCTCTTCCGGGGCAAGCGGCTGCGCGCTCGTGATCGTGGCCTGCACCCGGTTCTCGACCTCGTCTTTCAGTTCCGTAAAGGCACGCGCGATCTCCGGCAAGAGCGTGAGCCGGCGGTTCTCGATCAGGAGCCGCACGAGGCGCCGGACGCTCTCGCAGGGGGCGTCGGGAAGCGCGAAGGCCTGAGCGAGCGCTGCGGCGTCGACCCGCGGGTCGGTGACAAGCGCCGCGACGCGCGCGTCCCGCAAGGCCAGGGTCACGGCCGCAAGACACTCCTGCACCAGGCCGCGGTCGGCGCCGGTCGCTGACAGCAGTGCCCGCGCGTACGGTCGGGCCACGGCCTCGGTCTCGCCGCTCATCAGAGCCGGCCCGCGACGTCTTGCAAAAGCCGCTCGTGCAAACGGGCGTCGATCTCCCGCTCGACCACGCGTTCGGCGCCGAGCAGGGCGAGGCGCGCGACATCGGCGCGCAGCGCCTCGCGCAGGCGCGTGATCTCGCTATCGGCCTCGGCCTTCAGGCGGGCGCTGATCTGCGCCCCCTCCTCGGCCGCGCGTTCGCGCGCCTCCTCGATGATCTCGCGCGCGCGGCGTTCGGCCTGATCCAGCAATTCGGCCGCGCGTTCGCGCGCAAGCGCCAGGATCTCCTCCTCGCGTTCGCGCGCCTGATCGAGCGCCTTGCGTCCCTCCTCCGCGGCCGCGAGCCCGTCGGCGATGCGCTTGCGCCGGCGCGCCATCACATCGGTCAAAGGGCCCCACAGATAGCGGTTGACGAGCACGATGAGCACCGCGAAGGTGACCATCTGCACGAAGAGGGTTAGGGAGATCGCCATCGCGATCAGTGAAGGTGCTTGATGGCCGAAAGCGCCGCGCTTTCGAACGGGTTCACGAACGTGAAGTACATCGCGAACGCGGCCGCGATGAACGGGAACGACTCCATGAGGCCGGCTGTGATGAACATCTGCACGCGCAAAGTCGGCAGCATTTCCGGCTGACGCGCGATGCCCTCCAGATACTTCGAGCAGATGAGGCCCCACCCGAGCGCCGAACCCAGGGCGCCGCCTGCGAAGATGATGCCGACCGCCACGGCGGTGTAGGAATACACCATGCCGACGACCGACGCGAGCTGCGGATGAACCATAGACCACTCCTTCAACAAGAGAAAAGCGAGAAAACCGGAAGACTAGTGGGCGTCGCCCTCTTCGGCCGCCGCCATCGCCACGTACATGATCGTCAGGATCATGAAAATAAAGGCCTGAAGCGTGATCACCAGCAGATGGAACGCGGCCCACAGCACCCCGGGAGCCCAGGCAAACCACCAGGGGAGCAGGGCGATCAGCAAAAACACGAGCTCGCCCGCGAACATATTGCCGAACAGTCGCAGTCCCAGGCTCAACGGCTTGGCGATCTCCTCGACCACGGTCATAACGAAATTGATGGGAAACAGGTAGGGCCCGAAGGGGTGGACGAAAAACGTCTTGAGGTAGCCGAACACCCCCTTGCTGCGGATATGGTAATAGATGGTCACGACGAACACGCTCAAGGCGAGCCCGAGTGTCGTATACGGATCGGCCGTCGGGGTCGAGCGGAAATGGTGGATGCCGAACAAGCGGGCCACGTCCGGCAGGAGGTCCACGGGCAGGAGGTCCATGGCGTTCATGAGCAGGATCCAGAGGAAGGCCGTGAACGCGAGCGGGCCGAGCAGCGGGTCGGTGGCCGGAAAAATCCCCTTGACCTGGTCGTCCACGAACTCGAGGAGCGCCTCGAGGACATTCTGGATCCCGTGCGGCACGCCCTCCTCGAGCCGCCGGCCGAGAAACCAGCCGGTCAACACGATGGCCGCGCCCAGGGCCCAGCCGATGCCGATGCTGTCGGCGTGCACGCTCCAGAACCCGTGACCCAGGGTCAGGTTCTTGAGGTGGCTTTCCATGAACGAAACGGCGTGATTACTCATAAACCCAACGAGACCCCGGGGGCCAGAAACGCGATCTGAGCCACACCAAATGCCAGCAGGAACGGTAAAGGCGGCAAACGCAGGACCCAGAGACCCACGATCAGCAACACGATCGCCACCAGGAACCGGGCCGCGGCGCCCCCGTAGAGCCAGAGCTGGGCCTGGGCGGCCTGCCCCGGGCCCGTGCGCTCGACCGTGCGCCCGAGGATCGCGGTCCCGATCATGGCGACGGCCGCGCCGGCCAGCGCCGCCAGAAAGCGCGCGGCGGCGTCCTGCGGGCGCGATACCGCGCCGACGACGCCCACGAGCACGGCCACACCCGCCTGCCACCACAGCACGCGACGCACGCCCTTGCGCAGACTCTTCGCAGCGTAGGTCATCGTCATCCCTGTCGGGGGCGTCCAAATGGCCGCGCAGTATAAGGGCTCCCCGCCTTGGGGGTCAACGAACGCATTGTAGCGCGTAGCCTACGCGCGGCATACCGGCCCGGATCAGGAGGAGGGCGGGCCGAGGGGCGGCTGGGCGAGCGCGTGCGCGCGCAGGCGCTCGAGCGCGCTCAGGCGCCGCCCGACGCGCCGAGCCAATTGCGCGGCGCGCGCCGAGGCAGGCTCGGCGCGGTCGTACCAGATCAGGGCCTCGAAAAGATGGTTGGGCTCGCCCACCCCGTACTGGTAGAGCTCGCCGAGCTTCAGTTCGGCGACCACGTTGCCGCGGCCCGCCGCCGCTTCGAGCGCGCGCAGGTGCGCGTGCGCGGGCAACCAGGCCCCGAGACCGCAGCACAGACTCAAGAGGCACAGCGAACGTCTCGTCATGGCTCCTCCCTTAGGAAAACCGGCCGATCAGGCCTTCGAGCTCATCCAGACTATGATAGTCGATCGTGATGCGCCCGGCGCCCGAATCCTTCGCGCGGATCTGCACGCGCGCGCCCAGGCGCTCGCTCAGGCGCTGCTCGAGCGCGGCCACGTCCGGATCCACGGGGGGCGATGCCCGGTTCTTGGGGTGCATCAGGCGCTGCACCCGCCGCTCGGTCTCGCGCACCGTGAGCCCTTCGGCGGCGATGGCGCGCGCGAGCGCGACCTGGGAGGCGGCCGGTAAGGTCAAAAGCGCGCGCCCATGCCCCATCTCCAAACGCCCCTCCTCGAGCAAGGCGCGCGCCTCGGGGGCGAGCCCCAGGAGGCGCAGGAGATTGCTGACGGCGGCGCGCGAGCGTCCGATGTGGGTCGCGATCTCCTGGTGTGTCAGGTGGAACTCTTCCTGCAGGCGCTTGAGGCCCGCGGCCTCCTCGATCGGACTCAGGCCCTCGCGCTGGATGTTCTCGATCAAGGCGACCGCGAGCGCCGCTTGGTCTGGCACCGCGCGCACGATCACCGGGACCTCGCTCAAGCCCGCGAGCTGCGCCGCGCGCCAACGCCGCTCGCCGGCGATGATCTCGAAGCCGTCCTGGTGCGGGCGCACGAGAATCGGCTGCACGATGCCCTGGGCGCGTATCGAGTCGGCGAGTTCGTTCAAGGCCTCGGGGGCCATGCGGCTGCGCGGCTGATAGACCCCGCGGCGCAGGCGGTCGATGGGCAGCAACTGCAGGGTGTCCGTTGGGGCGCTCGGTGAGGCGCCCCCGAAGAGCGCGTCGAGTCCACGGCCAAGACGCGGTTTTTTCTCTTTCACGTGGGCCCTCCGGCGGCTGGTAAGGAGATGCGGGCAACGACCTCGTCGGCGAGCGCCAGGTAAGCCTGGGCGCCGCGGGAGGCGCGATCGTAATGGATCACAGGCTGGCCGTGACTCGGGGCCTCGGCGAGCCGGACGTTGCGCGGGATCACGGTGGCGAAGAGTTGCGCCCCGAAATGCCGCGCGAGCTGATCCGAGACCTCGGTGGCGAGACTGTTGCGCGCGTCGAACATAGTGCGCAACAGGCCGTCGATGGTCAACGCCGGATTCCATTGCGCGCGCACCCGCCGGATGGTCGCGAGCAGGGCGGTCAGGCCCTCGAGCGCGTAGTACTCGCACTGCATCGGGATCAGGACCGCGTCGGCGGCGACCAGGGCGTTGATGGTGAGGAGGCTCAACGCCGGCGGACAGTCGATATAGATGTCATCGTAACGATCGCGCACGCCGGCGAGCCCCTCGATGAGCCGGCGCTCGCGCCCCGGCGCCTGGGCGAGCTCGAGCTCGACCCCCGCGAGGTCGGGGCGCGCCGCGAGCAGGTCGTAGCTCCCGGCGCGCGCGACGATCGCGTCCGAGGCCGGCCGTTCGGCGAGCAGGACCTCGTAGGTCCCGTGGTCGGGGGCCGCTCCGCTGCCCATGGTGGCATTCGCCTGGGGGTCGAGGTCGATGAGCAGCACCCGGCGGTCGCGCTCGGCGAGCGCCGCCGCGAGATTCACGCTGGTGGTGGTCTTGCCGACCCCGCCCTTTTGGTTGGTCACGGCGATGACGCGGCTCATGCGGCGCGCCCGAGGACCACGAGGTGGCGCTTGGCGGCAAGCCCCGGGACGTCCAAGGCGTGCACGGCGCGGACCGCGAACGGCGCGGGCAGCGCGGCGATTTCCTCAGCGGGGAACGCGCCTTTCATGGCAAGGAGCACACCCTCGCCGGCGAGCAAATGGCCCGCGGCCGCGAGCATGTCGGGCAGGGCCGCGAACGCCCGCGCGGTTACCGCCGCGTACGTGTGATCCGGCCGGTAATCCTCGACGCGCCGGCCGACGAGCTGGACGTGGGCAAGGCCTACGCGCGCGCAGATCTCGGTCAGGAAATCGATGCGCTTGCGGGAGCGGTCCAAGAGCGTCACGGGGCGCGCGGGCTCGATGAGCGCAAGCGGCACGCCCGGAAGCCCGGCCCCGCTCCCGACATCCAAAAGCGGCCCCGGCGGCAGATAGGGGCCTATGGCGAGGCTGTCCAGGAGGTGGCGCACCACCATCTCCTCGGGGTCGCGCACGGCGGTGAGATTGAAGACCCGGTTCCAACGCGCCAGGATCTCGAGATAGGTCATGAGGCGCGAGCGCGCCGCGTCCGGCACGTCCAGGCCCAGAGCGCGCGCGCCGTCGGCCAGGCGCGCCTCCGCCCGCAACCAGTCCGTCCTCGCGTCCGCCTCCCCCGTCACGAGGCCCGCAACCGCTTGAGGTGCACGAGCAACAGCGAGACCGCGGCCGGGGTCATGCCGGGGAGGCGTGCCGCCTGCCCGAGCGTCGCCGGCCGCTGGCGCATGAGCCTCTGGCGGGCCTCGGTCGAGAGGCCGCGCACCGCCGCGTAATCGATATCCTGAGGCAGGCTCAGCTCCTCGTGGCGCGCGCGCCGGGCGATCTCCAGGCCTTCACGCGCGATATAGCCCTCGTATTTGACGCCGACCTCGAGCTGTTCGCGCGCGCGCGGCGGGAACGGTTCGGGCGGGGCCCCGGCCACGAGAAGCGCCTCCTCATACCCAAAATCCGGGCGCTTCAGGAGTTCGAGCACGCTCTGTTCGCGCGTGAGCGCAAGCCCGCGCGCGGCGAGCCGCCCGTCCTCGGGGCGGACGCGCACAGCCTTCAGGCGCGCGCGCTCGCGTTCCACGAGCGCCTCCCGGGCGCGCACCCGCGCGAGGCGCTCGGCGTCGATCAGGCCCAGACGGTAGGCGGTCTCGCTCAAGCGCTCCTCGGCGTTGTCCTCGCGCAAGAGCAGGCGGTGTTCGGCCCGCGAGGTGAACATGCGGTAAGGCTCGGTCAGGCCCTGGGTGATGAGGTCGTCGACCAGGACCCCGAGATAGGCCTCGTGGCGGCGCGGCCACCAGGCCTTGGCCCCGCGCACCTTGAGGGCGGCGTTGAGGCCCGCGAGCAGGCCTTGGGCGGCGGCCTCCTCATAGCCCGTGGTGCCGTTGATCTGGCCCGCGAAAAAGAGCCCGGCCAAGGCCCGGGTCTCGAGCGAGAGGCGAAGGTCGCGCGGGTCGAAGTAGTCGTACTCGATGGCGTAGCCCGGGCGCGTCAGGACCGCGCGCTCGAGCCCGGGGATCGAGCGCACGAGTGCCCACTGGACGTCAAAGGGCAGGCTCGTCGAGATCCCGTTCGGGTAGATCTCGGGGGTCTCGAGACCCTCGGGCTCGAGAAAGATCTGGTGGGCGTTCTTGTCCGCGAAGCGCACCACCTTGTCCTCGAGAGAGGGACAATAGCGGGGCCCTACGCCTTCGATCACGCCGCTATACAGGGGCGAGCGATCGAGCGCCGCGCGCACGATCGCGTGCGTCTCCTCGGTCGTGTGCGTGATATGGCAGGAGACCTGGCGCGGACGCGCGGGCTCGGCCGCCGAAAAAAAGGGCGCCGGGTCGTCACCGGGCTGGGTCGCGAGCGTCGCGAAATCGATCGTGCGCCCGTCGATGCGCGGGGGCGTGCCGGTCTTCAGACGCCCGACGCGCAAGGGGAGCGCGCGCAGCCTCTCGGCCAGGGCCTGCGCGGGGGCCTCGCCCGCGCGCCCGCCCGGGCGCTGGCTTGTCCCGATATGGATGAGGCCGGCCAGGAAGGTCCCGGCGGTGAGCACCACCGCGGATCCCCGGATCCGGAGGCCGCCGTCGACCACGACGCCGGCGATCGTATCGCCGTCCACGATCAGGTCGTTGACCGACTGCTGCAGGATGTGGAGCCCGTGCTGACGCTCGAGGAGACGGCGGATCGCCGCCTTGTAGAGCGCGCGGTCGGCCTGCACGCGCGTGGCGCGCACCGCCGGTCCCTTGCGCGCGTTCAGGGTCCGGCAATGAATGGCGGCGAGGTCCGCGGCATAAGCCATGGCGCCCCCCAGGGCGTCGATCTCGCGCACGAGATGCCCCTTGCCAATGCCGCC
>DAHWKH010000163.1 GCA_027343725.1 Acidiferrobacteraceae bacterium | reverse complement strand
ATGTGTCTCTCCTTATGCTCCGACCAGCGCGACCATCGTATCGCACTCCTGAGCCCGCATGTGTCGGACCAAAGTACGAGGAATGATCGATCGCGAGGGGTTTGCCATTATGACAGATGAGCCCGATATGTTCAAGGCTTTGGGTCGCGCGGCCGATCGCCCGGAGGCGACGGACGCCGTGGCATTTCCATAGGCATAGACATTTATGGGAACCGTGCGCGCGCTCCGTCGCGGGCCGGCGCCGCCCACGGGGCGGCCGGCGGCCGGAACCAATTCCCCCATAGCCTGTCAGCTCAAGTGTGCGACGAACGACACGCTTTGCCAGGGAGACGCCGCTCATGCCGGAAAGTCCATCACGCCACGTCCTGTCTTTCGATGCCCTGCGCGGGCTCGCGGCCTTGAGCGTCATGCTATCGCATTATGTCCTGACGCTCGGCCGCTCCCACCAGAACCCGGCCCCGCGGCTGCTCGCCGCTTTGCGCGAAACCCCCTTGGGCGTCCTGTGGGCCGGACGATCGGCCGTGCTGTTGTTTTTCGTCTTGAGCGGGTACGTCCTCTTTATCATGCTCGAAAACCCGCGCGCCCATTACCTCGCCTACGCCGTCAAACGCATCCTGCGCCTGTATCTGCCGTACGCCTTCGCCGTGATACTCGGGATGATCGGCGCCGAATTCGCCTACAGCGGCGCGCTCCACGGCGTGAGCGGCTGGATCAATCAGTTTTGGACAAAGCCGCCGAGCGTGCGCTCGGCCGTTCGTCAGCTCACGGTCGTCGGTACCTTCGACACCAATCGCTACGACTTCACCATCTGGACGCTGGTGCAGGAGATGCGGATATCCCTGATCTTTCCCGTCATCGCGCTGTTCGTGCGTACCCGGCGCGCCTGGCAGGCCTTGTGGCCTTTCGTGATCCTGAGTGTCGCGGCGGCCGCCGTTCATATCGAGGCCGTGGAGGGACACATCACGTTTTTCGGGCTCGCCGGCGCCGGGGGCTTCACCGCCTTCAGCTTCACAGTCTTCTATCTCCTGGCATTCGCGCTCGGCGCCGCGCTTGCCCATCACCGCGAGCCCCTGTGCGCCTGGTATCGCCGTCTCGGCGCCGGGACGCGCGTCGCGCTCGCGGTCGCGAGCTTCCTCGTCTACTGCTACGGGCCGCAGCTCGCGAGCACCCTCGGGCACCATCTCGTCATCCGCGATTGGCCGGCGCTTGCGGCATCCGCGATGGGCCTCATCATCGCCGCGTACGACACCTCCGTGGCGGCCGTCCTCCAAAGCCGCCCGCTCCTCTATCTCGGGCGCATATCCTATAGCCTCTATCTCCTGCACCCGATCATCCTGCTGGCCGCCCTGCATTGCTTCTCCGGGGTCCTTCCGTTACCGCTCCTGCTGCTTGCGGCCCTCATCGCCACCCTCGTCGCGACCGATCTCGCCTATCGTTTCGTCGAGAGACCGGCGATCGAACTGGCCCGAAAAGCGCCCCGCTCGCCCCTCATCAAACATTGCGAACGCCAGCTGCGGACCTGGACGCTCTGCGGCCTCATCGCCCGATATGAGCCCCTCGTTCCACCGGCCGATCCGCCTCAAACCGGGACGGCCCGAGTCCGGAACCCGCACGCGGACGCAGGCGGCGTGCAAGACAGGCCGATCCCCGCCATAATGACGGGGCGATGAGCCGTGGCGGGGTCGGGCGCGTAAGACCCCAGGGAACGTCCGCGATCAAAACCAGGACAGCACAATGCAAGGATGGCACGACATGCCGTTTGGGGCCGCGGTGCGGCCCGATGGACGAATCCGCTTTCGTCTCTGGGCGCCGGCCGCCCGACACGTTTCCGTAAGCCTCGAACATCCAGACGTCCCGCGCCTTTTGCCCATGGACGCGTTGGATGACGGCTGGTTCGAGCTCGTGACCGATCGGGCGCGGGTCGGCAGCCGGTATCGTTACGCGATCGAGAATGCGATCCTCGTGCCCGACCCAGCGGCCCGATTCCAACCGGGAGACGTGCACGGGGCGAGTCAGGTCGTCGATGCGGGCGCCTATCGCTGGTCCGATCACGACTGGCGCGGGCGCCCCTGGGAAGACGTCGTCCTCTACGAGATCCACGTCGGCACCTTCACGCCCGCGGGGACCTTTCGTGCGCTGGTGCCGCGGCTTGCGGCCCTGGCGGACCTCGGCGTGACCGCGATCGAGCTCATGCCGGTCGCGGATTTTCCGGGGGCGCGCAACTGGGGCTACGACGGGGTCTTGCCGTTCGCGCCCGACGCCTCCTACGGGCGGCCCGAGGACCTGAAGGCGCTCGTCGATGCCGCTCACGTGCTCGGCTTGATGGTCTTTCTCGACGTCGTCTACAACCATTTCGGACCCGAGGGCAATGCCCTGGGGCGTTACGCGCCCGCGTTCTTCACGGACCGCCACCGCACGCCCTGGGGGGATGCGATCAACTTCGACGGGCCGGATAGCCGCGTGGTGCGCGACTTTTTCCTTCACAACGCCTTGTACTGGCTCGAGGAGTACCACATGGACGGCTTGCGCCTCGACGCCGTGCACGCGATCCACGACGACTCCCGTCCCCCGATCTTGACGGAACTCGCGCACCGGGTGCGGCAGCACGCGGGCGCGCGCCACACGCACCTCGTTCTCGAAAACGACGCGAACGCCGCCCACCTCCTGCGCGCCCCCGGCGCCTCCTACGACGCCCAATGGAACGACGATTGGCACCACGCCCTGCACGTCCTTGCGACCGGCGAGACCGACGGCTACTACGAGGACTATGCACACGACACGCTGCATGACGTCGGACGCTGTCTCGCGGAAGGCCTGGCCTATCAGGGGGAGCCTTCGCCCTATCGCGGCGGGCAGGGACGCGGCGAACCGAGTGCTGCGCTGCCGGCGACCGCCTTCGTGGCCTTCCTGCAAAACCACGACCAGATCGGCAACCGCGGTTTCGGGGAGCGAATCGGCGCGCTCGCGCCCGAGAGGACGGTGCGCGCCCTGACGGAGCTCCTGTTGCTGGCGCCGTCGGTGCCGCTCCTGTTCATGGGTCAGGAATGGGGCAGCCGCAGGCCCTTCCCGTTCTTCTGCGATTTCGGTCCCGAACTCGCCGCCGCCGTGACCGAAGGGCGCCGCCGCGAGTTCGCCCGCTTTCCGGCCTTTCAGGACCCGGCCGTGCGCGCACGCATTCCCGACCCGAACGCCGAAGAGACCTTTCGTTCCGCGACCCTCGATGAGACCGAAGCGACTCGCCCGCATCACCGCGAAATGTTGGCCCTGCATCGAGAACTGCTGGCGCTGCGCGCGCGCGAGATCGCACCGCGCCTGCGCGGCCTTACGGGCAACGACTCCCGCTACCACGTGCACCCCGGGCCGCTGCTCGCCGTGCGCTGGCGCCTCGCGGACGATTCCACGCTCTCGCTCCTCTTCAACCCCGGACCCGCGACCGTCCGGGAGGCCCCACGTCCCGCGGGCCGCGTGCTCTACGCAAGCGACGGGGCCTCCGCGGACCTCCTGCCGCCGTGGTCCGTCGCGTGGTTTCTCGAGCCGTGAACGGCGGGCCCCTGGGGCGCGCGTCCGTCCCGCTCGCCACCTATCGCCTGCAGCTCCATCGCGACTTCCCGCTCGCCCGGGCCACCGCCCTGCTGCCCTACCTGAAGGCCCTCGGGATCACGCACGTCTACTGTTCGCCCTACCTCAAAGCCCGCGCCGGCAGCCGTCACGGCTATGACATCGTCGACCACGCGGCGCGTAACCCCGAGATCACGAGCCCCGATGAGTTCCGGGCCTTCACCGAGGCACTCGCCGCGCACGGGATGGGGCACATCCTCGATATGGTCCCAAACCACATGGCGATCGGCCACGACAACCCCTGGTGGCAAGACGTGCTGGAAAACGGGCGCGCCTCCCCGTACAGCACCGTCTTCGATATCGATTGGCATCCGGCGAAAGAGGAGCTGCACGGCAAGGTGCTGCTGCCGGTCCTGGAGGATCAATACGGGGTGGTCCTCGAAAACGGCCTCCTCACGCTCGCCTTCCAGGAGTCCGACGGGAACCTATCCGTCGAGTATCACGAGCAGCGCTTTCCGCTCGATCCCCGCAGCTATCCGCTCCCGTTGGCGCTCGCCCTCGATACGCTCGAAGAGGCGTTCGGGCGCGCGGCCCCCCGGGTGCGCGCGTATCGAAGCCTGATCACGGCCTTCGGCCAGCTGCCCCCACGCCACGCATCCGAGGGATCGCGCCGCCAAAGCCAGGCGATCCTGAAGCAACGCCTGGCCGCGCTGTGCCGATCGGATCCGGACATCGGCGCGCACGTGCGCGATGCCCTCGAGCGTTATCAGGGTCATCCGGGAGAGCGCGCGAGTTTCGATGCCCTCCATGACCTGCTCGAACAGCAGGCCTATCGGCTCGCTTTCTGGCAGGTGGCCGCCGATGAAATCAATTATCGACGCTTCTTCGATGTGAACGCGCTCGCCGCGCTCCGCATGGAGAACCCCGATGTCTTCGCGGCGACCCACCGCTTGGTCCTCGATGACATCGCGGCTGGGCGCCTGCAGGGCCTGCGCATCGATCACCCGGACGGGCTGTACGACCCGCTGGCCTACTATCGCATGCTGCGCGCGGCCTTGCAGGACCGGGGCGTGGACGCGCAGGCGTTTTATCTCGTCGTCGAGAAAATCCTCGCGAGCGACGAGCGGCTGCGCGCGGATTGGCCGGTCCAGGGCACGACCGGCTACGATTTCGCGAACGCCGTGAACGGCCTGTACGTGTGGGCCGCGGGCGAGCGCGCGTTCACGCGCGTCTATGAACGCTTCATCGGCCACAAGCGCGACTTTGCCGAGCTCCTCTACCAAAGCAAGAAACTCATCATCCGCAGCACGCTCACGAGCGAACTCGCGACCCTCGCCCGCTGGATCGATCACATCTCGGAGCGGGACCGGCGCACGCGCGATTTCACGCTCCAGGAGCTGCGCGCGGCGTTGGTCGAGATCGTGGCCTGCTTTCCGGTGTACCGCACCTACATCCGCCCGGACGGATGTCGGGAAGAGGACCGGGAGGTGGTCTTGCGCGCACTCGCCGCCGCCAAGCGCCGCAGCCTGGCCGTGAACCTCAGTATCTTCGATTTCCTGAAAGACGCGCTTTTGTTCACGGACATCGACCCCGAGGACCCGCGGCGGCCGCTCATGCGCGAGTTCGCCATGCGCTTCCAGCAATACACGCCGCCGGTCATGGCCAAGGGCCTGGAAGACACGAGCTTCTACATCGACAACCGGCTGCTGTCCCTGAACGAAGTCGGGGGCGATCCGCGCCACTACGGCACGGACCGCGAGGCCTTCCATGCCCGGGAGCGCGTCTACCGGGAACACCACCCCCACACCCTGCTCGCCGGCTCCACCCACGACAGCAAGCGCTCGGAGGACGTGCGCGCGCGCCTCAATGTCCTGAGTGAAATCCCGAGCGAATGGCGCGCCCACCTGACCCGCTGGGCGCGCCTCAATCGCGCCCACAAACCCCGAGTCGACGGGGAAGGGGCGCCCGACCGCAATGACGAATACCTCCTCTACCAGACCCTCCTCGGCGTCTGGCCCCTGACGCCCCACGAGGCGCCCTCCGAGGCCTTCGCCGATCGCATCGAGGCCTTTCTCATCAAGGCCTTGCGCGAAGCGAAACGTCGCAGTTCCTGGCTCAACCCCGATGGCGGCTACGAACAGGCGACAATCCGCTTCGTGCGCGCGCTCCTCGGCCCCCGGGGCCAGGCGTTCCGTAGCGACTTCGTGCCGTTTGCCGGGCGCGTGGCGCGCTTTGGCCTGTACAACAGCCTCTCGCAATGCCTGATCCGATGCACGGCCCCCGGCGTTCCCGACATCTATCAAGGCAACGAACTCTGGGACTTCAGCCTAGTCGACCCCGACAACCGCCGGCCGGTCGACTACGAGCGGCGCGCGCGCATGCTCGAGGACCTCACCCGGGATTTCTCCGAAGACCCCGCGCGACCCCATGGCGCCCAGGCGCAAACCCTCCTGGAGACACTCACGGACGGGCGCGCCAAGCTCTATCTCATCTGGCGCGCCCTGAATGCCCGCCGCGCCTATCGGGACATCGTCCAAGAGGGTGACTACGTGCCGCTCGCGGCGCGCGGCGCACGGGCCGAGCACCTCGTGGCGTTCATGAGACAGGGGCCGGCGGGCGCGCTCATCACAATCGCGCCGCGCTGGTTTTGGCGCCTCACGGACGGCGCGGACGTCCATCCGATCGCGGCCGTCTGGCAGGACACCGCGATCGATGCCCCCGCTGGGACCTACCGCAACCTCCTCACCGGAGAACTCCTGACAAGCCGGGACCGGGACGGTACGGCCGGGCTTCGGGTGGAGGCCGCCTTACAGGCCTTTCCCGTCGCACTGCTCGCACGCGCCTGACCGGTCACCCGACCCCCTCACGAGACCGGGGGCTTGGCCGGGCTTTGCGGGACGAACACGATGTAGGGGTGTCGTGTGGCGTGGCCCGGGGGCACGAAGTGCGGCGCCGGAAGACCGGCAGGCCCGAGACCCCGGATGAAGACATAGATCGCGGCAAGATCGCGCCTGCTGAAATGGTGGTAATCCAGCCACGGCATCGGGGGCAGCATGGGATAGCGCGCAAGCGGCCGCTTGCCCTTGAACATGGCCACCCACGTCCGCTCACTCACATGATGGACGAGCAAGCGCAAATTCAAGGGAAAGGTGGTCCCCCACGGCCCGCGGAAACCGACCGGGTTTCCGATCAGCCACTCGGACACCGGCATATGGCCGCCCGATTGCATCCAGCCGGGCGTATGACAGTCGTTGCACCCGCCCGCGAGAACGAGATACCGGCCCGCCTGCTTTTCGCTCCCGGCACGAACGTGCGGAGAATCGGCGGCGAGCGCCATTCGGACAAAAAGACAGCTTACGGCCAGAACGGCCAGCATGACGACTTTCTTCACGATACCCCCCTTTCTTGCCTGTCCCCTTCGATACGGGCAGGCTTTATTGCCGAATCGGACGGCAGGCGCACCACTGAGGGTCCAGACAAAGACCCGCAATGCAGTGCTTAGCCATCCTCTTGAGATGGCGGGAAAAGGGACAGCCATCCCCGCCTTTTAGAACGATAACAAACTCTGCCGAAAATGGGCAATGCGGACATCCGCCCGCTTCGCGACACGACGTCATGGGGGGCACAGCCGCGACGTCGGTCGTCTTGCAGACGCGGACGCACCGCAAGACGCCGAGGATCGCTCACGCCTTCTGGAAAGGGGCATTGTGCTCGAAAGTTGGGCCGTCCCTGTGGATCCCAGTATGGGTAACCACACGTCCTGTGATTTTGGTGGCAGCCAAAAGCGCGGAAATATGGGGGCGCCGCTTGCGAGGCGAACCCGAGAAGCCTGGCCTGGACTGGCGCTGCGAGCAGATGGGAAAAAGCCCGAAACGAGCTTTTGGAATTGGTGGAGCGGAGGAGGATCGAACTCCCGACCTTCGCATTGCGAACGCGACGCTCTCCCAGCTGAGCTACCGCCCCAAGGGCCCGGATTGTAAAGGACTCGACGTCCGGAGGGAAGACCGCTTGGGACCGCAGCGACCACCGCCGGACGGGCCCGCCATCACGCGCGATCTCCCCCAGCCCAGCAGGCCAAAACAGCTGAAAACGGCGGCATTGTCTATACTCACACAACTGGTCATGCCCGACACAGGCCTCAAGTGCGACTGGCGGACACCCACACAGGCCTGAGAACAACGCGCATGCCCGGGAAAGACAACCCAGGGGGAGGCCTATGCGGAGGCTGCGCGCCGGCCTGCGTAGCAAGCTCGAATTCCTATTGGCATTCGGGACCGATGCCGTATTCGTTCTCGACGACCAGGGTCTGATCCAAGGGGTCAACGACGAGGCCTGCCGGATCCTCGCCTGCGACCGCAGCGCCCTGCTCGGCGCGAGCCTGCGCGCCTGGCGCACCAGCGCCTCCATCAAACCCCATCCCGATGCGACCCGACCGGACACCCTGACCTACAGCGCCTACTTCCACCGCCGGACGCAGGACGTCTTTCTCGCGGATGTGAGCGTGGCCTTGGTCTCACAAGGATCGGAACGCGCCTATGTCGCGATCCTGCGCGATATGAGTTGGCATATGGAGGTAGCCCATACCCAGAACTTGGCGGCGGCGGTCTTCGACAACAGTTTCCAGGCGATCATGGTCACGAACGCCGCCAATCGCATCATTGCCGTCAATCCGGCCTTTCGCAGGCTGACGGGCTACAGCACAGAAGAGGTGATCGGGCAGTCGCCGAGCCTCTTGCAATCGGGACGACACGACGCGGCGTTTTACGTGGCCATGTGGCGGGCGATACAGGCAAGCGGGCACTGGCAGGGCGAGATCTGGGATCGGCGCAAAAACGGGGGCGTCTTTCCCGCCTGGCTCACGATCAGCGTGGTCCGCGACGAGGCCGGGATGGTCAGCCACCACGTGGCCATCTGCCACGATATCACCGAGCGCAAACACTCCGAGACCCGACTGCGTCACGTCACCGATTTTTACTCGGCCCTGTGCCGGGTCGACCAACTCGTCACCTGCCACACCTCTCCCCAAAACCTTTTCGAGGGCATTTGCCAGACCACGGTCGAATACGGGCACCTCCAGTCCGCCTCGATCGCGGTCCTCGAGGAGGCGGCCGATGTCCTACGGATCGCCGCCACCTTCGGTGACACGCCCGAACGCCGATCGCGGCTGCCGCGCGACCTCGTCCTCTCGCTGGCGAAAGCCGCCATCCGGGCGGGGGAGGCCGTGGTGGACCAGGACAATGCGCCCTCCCGGACATCGCCGCAGGAGTTCGCACCGCTCTCCGCGGGTGCCTTTCCCTTCAAACGCGGCGGCCACATCCGCGGCGCGCTCATCGTGTTTTCCGAGGAGAGCGGGTTTTTCACCAACGATCTCCTGCATCTCCTGCGGCGGATTGCCGATGATATCTCGTTTGCGCTCGATGGATTCGATCAGGAGATCCTGCGTCAGGCGGCCGAATCCCGGGCCCACTACCTGGCGCAGCACGATGTCCTGACGGGGCTCCATCGGCGCAACGTCATCGAGGACGCCATCACCCGGCAACACGCGCGCAACGAAGCCGACGGGGGCACGTACAGCGTCGCCCTGATCGATCTCGATCACTTCAAGATGATCAACGACACGTACGGGCACGTGGTCGGGGACGAGGCGCTCCTCCATGTCGCGAGAATCCTGCGTGACGCGATGCGTCTTGGCGATCATGTGGGCCGTTGGGGCGGCGAGGAGTTTCTCTGTCTCCTCCCAAACGCCGCGGACGATGCCGCGCTTCGCAGCATGGAACGCCTGCGCCAACAGCTCTCCGAGACCCCCCTCGTCGTCAAGAACCGCAAGCTGCGCGTTACCGCCAGCATCGGCGTGGCCTCGTTCCCAGCCAACGGGACCACCATCGCGGACCTCATGGCGCAAGTCGACACGGCGCTTTATCAAGCCAAGCAAGAGGGCGGGGACCGCGTGCGCCTGGCCGGCACGAGCCCCGGCATCTTTCTGATCGGGGGACAGATCGAAGAGGCCCTGGGCAGCGGCCGCATCGTCGTCGCGGCCCAGCCGATCGTGTCGTTGCAGGACCGCACCATCGTCGCCGACGAATCGCTTGCGCGCTTGCGCCTCCCCAATGGGCAGGTCGTGGAGGCCGCCCACTTCATAGAGGCCGCCGCCCACCTCGGGCAGCTCCTGCGGATCGACCAGGCGGTCATCGGGCTGACGATGCGCCGGTGTTTCGAGCGCCTGAAGACGCGCCGCCCGCGCATCCTGCATTTCGTCAACGCCTCGGCCGGCCTCCTCGCCGAGGCCGATTCCCTGGCCGGGCTCTTGAAGGATGCCCAGGACCACAACTCCGGGGTGGGCGCGGACCAGGTCTGCGGCGTCCCCTTCGTGATCGAAATCACCGAACGCGCCATGTTGCGCGACCGCAAGGCGGTGAAGCGCCACGTGGCCCCGCTCCTCGATTACGGGTTTCGCATCGCGCTCGATGATTTCGGCAGCGGCTACTCCTCCTTTCTGTATCTCGCCGACTTCCCGGTCTCCTTCCTCAAAATCGAGCAACAGCTCATCGAGCGCGT
>DAHWKH010000151.1 GCA_027343725.1 Acidiferrobacteraceae bacterium | reverse complement strand
ATGCCCTGGTGTTTGCGCATCGCCTGCGGGCCCAGGGCTTCCCCGCCCATACCCGTTTGATGTCGTTACGGAGCGGGCGCGGCATTCTGATTCTCCTGGGCCCCTACCGTCATCGCGTCGAGGCGCTTGCCGCGCGGGGCGCGGTCGACCACCGCGACACCATCGAGGGACTCGTTATTCCCACACCCAGGGGGGCGTCATGAACTGGCTGGATTTGCTGATCGTCGTGATCGTCGGTCTTTTCGTGTTGGTCGGCGTATTGCGCGGTTTTATCGCGGAGGTCTGGTCGGTCCTCACCTGGGTCGTGAGCTTCGCCGTCGCCTGGTGGTTCTCGGGCGATTTCACCGGATGGTTCGCGGGCCGCGTGAAGAATGCCGACGTGCGCTCGGTGCTGGTCTTTTTCGCGTTGTTTTTCGCGGCCTTCATCATTATGACGGTGGGCGGGCGCTTTGTGCGCGCGGTGTGGTTGAGCGGCACCTCGCAGACCGCGGACCGCATCCTCGGTGGATTGGTGGGTTTTTTCAAGGCCACCGCCGTGCTGGTGATCCTGGTGCTTTTGGCGGGTCTCACGCCGTTCCCGAGCGACGGTTTCTGGCGCGGGTCGGCCTTTATCGGCTACTTCCAAGGGCTTGCGCTATATGTCGCGCACTGGCTGCCCGCGGACGTTGCCCGCAATCTGCGCTATAGCTAAACTTGGCCGTTCTCGGCGCTCCCCAGGAGTCGCAACCATGTGTGGAATAGTCGGAATTCTGGCGAAGGGTCCGGTGAACCAGGCCCTGTACGATGGGCTCATCGTCCTTCAGCACCGCGGACAGGACGCGGCCGGCATCATCACAAGCGACGGCCAGCGGGTGTATCTGCGCAAGGACAACGGGCTCGTGCGCGACGTCTTCCAGGCCCACCACATGGTGGCGCTGCGCGGGACCATGGGAATCGGGCACGTGCGCTACCCGACCGCCGGCTGTGCCTCGTCGGCGGAGGCCCAGCCGTTTTACGTGAACTCCCCGTTCGGTCTCGCGATCGCGCACAACGGCAACCTGACCAACGCCGCGGAATTGCGCGAGGAACTCTTCCGTGACGATCAGCGTCACATCAACACCGATTCGGATTCCGAGGTCTTGCTCAACATCTTCGCGCACGAACTGCACGCGGTGGCGGGGATCCGCCTGACGCCGGAACACATCTTTCGCGCCGTGGCCGCGGTCCACAGGCGCTGCCGCGGCGCCTATGCCGCGGTCATCATGATCTCGGGGTTCGGGATCGTGGCATTCCGCGACCCCTATGGGATCCGGCCCATCGTCTACGGCCGGCACGCGACACCCGAGGGGCTTGAGCACATGATCGCCTCCGAGAGTGTTGCGCTGGATGTGCTCGGATACAAGCTCGTGCGCGACGTGCGCGCCGGCGAGGCCTTGTTCATCGACATGGACGGCAACCTGCACGCCCAGCAGTGCGCGCAGAACCCGGTGCAGTCGCCGTGCATCTTCGAGCACGTCTACATGGCACGCCCGGATTCCATCATTGATGGCATCAGCGTGTACAAGGCGCGGCTGCGCATGGGCGAGAAGCTCGCCTACAAGCTGTTGCGCGAGT
This sequence comes from Acidiferrobacteraceae bacterium, assembly GCA_027343725.1. Taxonomy (GTDB): domain Bacteria; phylum Pseudomonadota; class Gammaproteobacteria; order Acidiferrobacterales; family Acidiferrobacteraceae; genus Acidiferrobacter. The sequence continues at coordinate 3,722 of DAHWKH010000151.1, read as the reverse complement.
GGCCGGATCACGACATCGACGTCGTCATCCCGATCCCGGACACGAGCCGCGCGGCCGCGCTCGAGATGGCCAAGGAACTGGACGTCAAATACCGCGAGGGGTTCATCAAGAACCGCTATATCGGGCGCACCTTCATCATGCCGGGGCAGGCGCAGCGCGCGCGGTCCGTGCGCCAGAAGCTCAATGCCATCGATCTCGAATTCCGTGGCAAAAACGTGCTTTTGGTGGATGATTCGATCGTGCGCGGGACGACCTCGCGGCAAATCATCCAGATGGCGCGCGAGGCCGGCGCCACCAAGGTCTATTTCGCCTCGGCGGCGCCGCCCGTGCGCTACCCGAACGTGTACGGCATCGATATGCCGTCCATTCACGAATTGGTCGCGACCGGGCGTTCGGCGACCGAGGTCGCGGCCGAAATCGGCGCCGATCGGGTCATTTACCAGGACCTCGAGGACCTGATCGCGGCGGCGCGCGAAGGCAATCCGGAGATCCGGCAGTTCGATACGTCCTGCTTCGACGGGGTCTATGTGACGGGCGACGTGGGCCGGGAGTACCTCGCGGCCATCGAACGCATCCGCAGCGATGTGGCGAAGGGCGACACGGTCCTGAACGACCTCGTGTCGACCGAGCTCCATACCTATTACTGACGCAAGGACGAAGATGGACGAGGACATTCCGGGCAAGCCCGAGACCCTGGCCATTCGGGTGGGGCATCGGCGCACGCACGAGGGCGAGCACAGCGAGCCCGTGTTTCTGACGTCGAGCTATGTCTTCGATGACGCGGAAGAGGCGGCCGAGCGGTTCGCGGGGCGCGCCGCGGGCAACATCTATTCGCGCACCGGCAATCCGACGCTGCGCGTTTTCGAGGAGCGCCTGGCGGTCCTCGAGGGTGCGGAGCGCGGGCTCGCGACCGCCTCGGGCATGGCCGCGATCCTGACGGTGTGCCTCAGTCTTTTGAAGGCCGGGGACACGATCGTGACCTCGCACAGCCTGTTCGGGCCGACGATCGCCTTGTTCCAGACGCTGGCGCGCTTTGGCATCACCACCCGGTTCGTGGCGCTCGAGGAGACCCGCGCCTGGGAGGAGGCCTGCGACGCGAACACGCGCCTCGTGTTCGTCGAGACCCCGTCCAATCCCTTGTGCAGCCTGGCGGACATCACCGCACTGGCCGAGATCGCGCATCGTCACGGCGCGCGCCTGGTGGTGGACAACAGCTTCTGTACGCCGATTCTGCAAAAGCCGCTCGCGCTCGGCGCGGACCTCGTGATCCACTCGGCGACCAAGTACATCGACGGCCAGGGGCGGGCCTTGGGGGGCGCGATCGTCGGCCCGGAGGCGATCGTGACCGGGGAGATCTTTCCGTTCCTGCGCACCGCGGGGCCGGTCATGAGCCCGTTCAACGCCTGGATCTTTTTCAAGGGGCTCGAGACCTTGTCGCTGCGCATGAAGGCGCACAGCGAGCGCGCGCTCGAGATCGCCCAGTGGCTGACGGAACAGCCGCTGGTGGCGGGCGTGTTCTACCCCTATCTCCCGACCCATCCCCAGTACGCGCTCGCGCGTGCCCAGCAGTCGGGCGGCGGGGGGGTCTTGTCTTTTCAGCTGCGTGCCGGCACCACGGCGGCGGCGTTCGCCTTCATCAACGCGTGCCGGCTGTTGTCGCGCACCGCCAATCTCGGTGACACCAAGACCACGGTGACGCATCCGGCCACCACCACCCATGGACGACTGAGCGCCGAGGCGCGTGCCGCGGGCGGGGTCGGCGACGGCTTGATCCGGCTCGCGATCGGTCTCGAGGACGTCGAGGATCTGATAGAGGATCTGCGGCGGGGGTTCGCGGCCGTCGAGGCTTTGGCTTAGGATATCGATTGAAAACACTTAAGGAGGGGCCGGTGCGCGCTCTGAAGCGGTGGTTGTTGTTCGCGGGGGTTGCCGTGCTGACGTCGTGTGCGCGCGGGATGCCGCATGCGACGATTTTGTACATGAAGGAGCGTGAGCTCGGCGGCCCGGCGTTCCCGACCAAGGTGGTCATCACGCACCGTTTCGTGCGCATCGATCCCGATACGGGGACCGGCAATTATATCCTCTTCAACCGGAAACAATCCGTCATTTACAGCGTGGACGCGGCCGACCGGACGATCCTCGTGATCCGCTCGCATCCCATCACCTTGCGCCGGCCCAAGACGTTGACGAACGTGGTCGAGCGGGACGGGAGCGCCGGGCGGTTCGGGAAGCACAAGGTGTTCCGCTACCGTCTCCTGACGTCCGGGGAGCAGTGTTACACCATCGCGGCCGCCCGCCACCTGCTGCCGCACGCCGCCCAGGCGCTTGCGTCCTATGCCCGGACACTCGCCGGCGAACAGGCGATCACGGCCGAGAACACCCCGAGCCGTCTCGAGACCCCGTGCGGATTGGCCGACAACGTGTTCAACCCCGGCCGCGAGTACGCCGAGGGGTTCCCGGTGCGCATGACCGACGCCGATGAAAACCAAAAGGTGCTGATCGCCTTCAAGCACGATGTCCCGGTCAAGCGTTCGCTGTTTACGCTACCGGCCCATTACGTCCGCTACAGCCCCGGGGAAGTCCGCGACGGCGGTTAAGCGCAGGCCGCGGGGCCCGGCGGTGAGGACGCTCGAGGTCGTATACCAGTCCCCGACCACCACGCGCGTGGCGCGCTGACCGTCGAGCGCCACCGGGTAGCGTCCGGGCTTGTGCGTGTGCCCGTGGATCAGCTGCACGGCCTGGTGTTCGGCGAGCAGGGCGGTGACGGCGTCATCGTTCACATCGAGCAAGGCCTCGTCCTTGCCGGACATGGCGCGTTCGCTTTCGCGCCGCAACGAGCGCGCCATCTCCAGGCGTTCCGGCAAAGGCCGGCTCAGCACCTGCCGCTGCCAGGCGGGGTCGCGGAAGCGGGCCCGCAGGCGCTGATACTCCGCGTCGTCGGTGCACAGGGCATCGCCGTGGCTCAAGAGGGTCGGCACGCCGTAGAGCGTGAGACTGTGGGGGTCCGCGAGCAGTTGACAACCCGTGTGCCGCGCAAAGCCCGACCCCAGCAAAAAATCCCGGTTGCCGTGCATGACGGAGACGGCGAGCCCCGCGCGCGTGGCGCTGGCGAGCGCTGCGATCACGGGCGCGCATTCGGGCTCGGCGAGCCCGTCATCGCCCACCCAGTATTCGAACAGGTCGCCCAGGATGTAGAGCCGCTCGAGCCGTTCGCGGGCGCTTCCGAGGAAGGCGCAGAACAGGGCGATGGCCGCGGGGCGCTCGGCGGTCAGATGCAGGTCGGCGATGAAGGCCTGGGCCACTTAATCGATGCGCACGGCGGTGATCAGGATGTCGTCGATGGGCACGTTCTGATGTCCGCCGCGGGTCGTGGTCGCGGCACCCTTGATGGCATCGACCACGTCCATGCCCTCGACCACCTGTCCAAAGACGCAGTAGCCCCAGCCGCTCGGGGTCGGGGCCGTGAAATTGAGAAAGTCGTTGTCCGCGACGTTGATGAAGAACTGGCTGGTCGCCGAGTGCGGGTCGCTGGTGCGGGCCATGGCGATGGTGCCGCGGCTGTTGCGCACGCCGTTGTTGGCCTCGTTGTCGATCGGCGGGCGCGTCGGTTTCTGCTGCATGCCCGGCGCAAACCCGCCCCCCTGGATCATGAACCCGTCGATCACGCGGTGGAACAGGGTGTTGTCGAAGAAGCCTTCGCGCGCGTAGGCCAGAAAGTTGGC
>DAHWKH010000119.1 GCA_027343725.1 Acidiferrobacteraceae bacterium | reverse complement strand
CGCGGCCGCGGGTCTCGCGGTCGAATGGGACGAGGCGCTGTATGGCCGATTGCTCGCGATCACCGGCGGCAAGGAGCGGCTTGCGCATTTTTTCACGCACGTGCGCCCGGACCTGCGCCCGCCCGGGGACCTCGAGCGCGTCGTGCAGGACTTGCACGCCCGCAAGACCGAGATCTACACGCGCCTTCTCGACGCCGAGGGCGTGCCTCTGCGGCCCGGTGTGCGCCGCCTTCTGCTGGAGGCCCGCGCCCAAGGTCTTGCGCTCGCGATCGCGACGACCACGAGCCCCGAGAATCTCCAGCCGATCTGGAAGGCCTTGGGCGCGGGCTCGGAGGGCTGGTTCCGCGCGCTCGCCGCGGGCGATTGCGTGGCCGCGAAAAAGCCCGCGCCCGATATCTACGAGCGCGCGCTTGACGACCTCGGTCTGGAGGCCTCCGAATGCCTGGCCTTCGAGGATTCGGCGATTGGCTGCCGCGCGGCGCGCGCCGCGGGGCTTGCCACGATCGTAACGGTTACGGACTATACGAGGACCCAGGCCTTTCCGGGCGCGCTGCTGGTCGTCGATCATCTGGGCGAGCCCGATCGCCCCCTGGAGCGGCTCGCGGGCGCGCCGTTCGCGGGCCGCCTGCTCGACGTGGCGGCGCTGCGGGCCTTGTTCGATACGGTCACGCGGGGGACCTGAGATGGAGATCTTCAAAAGCTTTCGCATCGAGGCCGCTCACCGCCTGCCGAATCTCCCGCCGGATCACAAGTGCGCGCGCCTGCATGGTCACTCGTTTCGCATCGAGATCCACGTACGCGGCGCGGTCGATGACCACTACGGCTGGGTTCAGGACTTCGGCGAGATCTCGGAGGCCTTCCGGGCGGTGTTCGAGGACCTGGACCACCATTACCTGAACGAGGTGCCGGGGCTCGAGAATCCGACGAGCGAACGGCTTGCGCAGTACATCTGGGGGCGCCTTGCGCGCCACGTGCAGGGGCTTGCGCGGATCGTCATCCACGAGACCTGCACCGCGGGCTGTGTGTACGAGGGCCCGACCTAGGCGAGTGTCAGGATCTCGCGCGCGCTCATGAGCACGGCGTCGGCGCCGAAGGCGCGCGCCTCGTCGGCGGAGGCGTATCCGAAGGCCACCGCGAAGGCCCGCAGGCCCGCGGCGCGTGCCGCCTCGACGTCACGCGCGTCATCGCCCACGTAGACGCAATCGCCAGGCTTCCGCCCAAGGCGCGCGCACGCCTCGATGAGCGGCGCGGGGTGGGGCTTCATGTGCCCCGTGGTGTCGCCGCCGATGAGGCAGGCGGCGGTGTCGGCGAGCCCGAGGGCGGCCAGCACGCGGCGCGCGAGCGCCTCGGGTTTGTTGGTGACGACCCCCCAGGGGATGGCGCGGCGCGCGAGTTCGGCCAACACCTCGCCCATGCCGGGGAGGAGGACCGTGCCCGCGCCGATGAGCCGCTCGTAATGGCGCAAGAATGCCTGGCGCTCGCTGTCATAGTTCGGGGACGCGGGGGTGATGCCGAGGGCCAGGCGCAAGAGCGCGCGCGTTCCGGCGGGAGTCGCCTTGCGGACCGCGTCCATATCCCACTTCGGGCTCTCCGCGGGGCGCAATGCCGCGAGCGCCTGCGCGAGGTCGGGGGCGGTATCGGCGAGCGTTCCGTCGAGATCAAAAAGAATCGCGCGCGCTTTCACGCAAGCCCGCGCCGCGCGTGCGCGAGATAATTCATGTCGAGGTTGCGGCTGAGCGCGTAGTGTTTGATGAAGGGGACATAGCGGATGCCGCGCAGGGTGACGTCCTCGAGTGCCGCCTCGCGCATCCAGCGCGTGAGCTCCGAGGGGCGGATGAAGCGCGCGTACTCGTGGGTCCCGCGCGGAAGGAGCGAAAACAGGTACTCGGCGGCCACGACCACCCCGAGCCAGGCCTTCGGGGTGCGGTTGATCGTCGAGAAGAAGACGTGTCCGCCGGGCTTGACGAGCGTTGCGCAGGCGCGCACCACCGATTCCGGGTCGGGCACGTGTTCGAGCATCTCGAGGCAGGTGACGAGGTCGAAGGAGGCCGGCTCGGCGCGCGCCAAGTCCTCGACTGAGGACTCGCGGTAATCGATGGACAGCCCGCTCTCGGCCGCGTGCAGGCGCGCGACGAGCAGGGCCTCGTGGGCGAGATCGATGCCGGTCACGTGCGCGCCGGCCTGGGCGAGGCTTTCGGTCAAAAGGCCCCCGCCGCAGCCGACGTCCACGACCCGCCGCCCGGCGAGCTCCGCGCGGTCCTTGATGAATTGCAGCCGCAGGGGGTTGATGTCGTGCAGGGTGCGAAGCGGCCCGTCCTTGTCCCACCAGGTGGCGGCGACGGCCTCGAAGCGCTCGAGTTCGCGTTGGTCGGCGTTTTGTTGATCGGCCTTGTGAGGAGATGGCGTCATCGTGTCCCTCCTGGATCGCGCGTCATTTTATCACGCCAGGCCCCCGCCCGGCCCACGATCGCCTGTTCGTCCACGGTCAGGGGCTTACGGTCGCGCAGGAGCGCCCGCCCGCCCACCCAGACGTGGGTCACCTGATCGCGGCCCGCGGCGTAGACGACCTGCGAGACGACGTCGAACAGGGGTTGGGTGGCGGGCGCGCTCAGGTCGATGGCGATGACGTCGGCCTGTTTGCCGACCACGAGCGAGCCGATGGCGTCTGCAAGCCCCAGGGCGCGGGCACCGTTCAGGGTCGCCATTTCCAGGGCCTGCGCCGCCGGCACCGCCGTCGGGTCGCCGCTTATGCCTTTCGCGAGCAGGGCGCAGGTGCGCATCTCCCCCAACATGTCGAGGTCGTTGTTGCTCGCCGCCCCGTCGGTGCCGAGCGCCACGTTGACTCCGGCCGTAAGGAGCTGCGGGACCGGGCAGATGCCGGCCGCGATCTTGAGGTTCGATTCCGGACAATGGACCACCGAGACCCCCCGTTCGGCGCACAGCGCGATCTCGGCCGTGTGGAGCTGGGTCATGTGCACGGCGATCAGTCCGGGGTCGACGATCCCGAGGCGCTGCAGGCGCTCGAGGGGTCTGAGGCCATGACAGGCGAGCGACTGCTCGATCTCGCCCGCGGTCTCGTGGATGTGCATATGCAGGCCGATGTCCAACTCATCGGCGCGCACGCGGATGCGCGCCAGGGTGTCGTCCGACACCGAATAGGGGGCGTGCGGCGCGAGCAGGGGTTTGATGAGGGGGTTGTGGCGCCAGGCATCGCACAGCGCAAGCCCGCGACTCAGATACTCCTCCGGGGTGCGCGCCCAGGCGGTGGGCACGTCGATCACGACCAGGCCGAGGACCGCGCGCAGGCCGGCCGCGGTCACGACGCTCGCCGTGTCGTCGGGAAAGAAGTACATGTCGCTGAAACAGGTCGTGCCGCCCTTGACCATCTCGAGGACCGCGAGTGCCGTGCCGTCGTGCGCAAAGGCGCCGTTCACGAACCGCGCCTCGGCCGGCCAGATGTGCTCGTTCAGCCACTGCGTCAGGGGCAGGTCGTCGGCCAGCCCCCGAAACAGGGTCATGGCGGCGTGCGTATGGGCGTTCACGAACCCCGGCAGGAGGACGTGGCCATCGAGCGTGACCGTGGACGCGGCCGCGATCGGGGTCGCGCGCGGGACGATGGCCGCGATCGCGCCGTCGCGGATCGCGAGCTTGTGGTCGCGCAGAACCGTCCCGCGCGGCTCGACCGGGACGACCCACGAGGCCTCGATGCACAGATCGAAGGCGGCGTCGGCGCTAGCGGACATGGGCCGCCGGGGCCTTGAAGACGCCGCTTTCGACGACCCGGCCCTTGTCCAGACGCACGTACGAGTCGCATACGCTGCGCACCTGCTGCTCGCTGTGCGATACCAGCACGATGCTCATTCCGCCGCGCCTTAAGCTCGCGATCTTCTCCCGGCACTTCTGCTGAAATGAGGCATCGCCGACCGCCAGGATCTCGTCGGCGAGCAGGATCTCGGGATCGAGATGCACGGCGATGGCGAAAGCGAGACGCATATACATGCCGGAGGAGTAGTTTTTGACGGGCGTGTCGATGAAGTGCGCGAGTTCCGAGAACGCCACGATGTCGCGAAAGCGCCGGCGCACGTCCTTGTTGCGCAGGCCGTACAGGCTCGCGTTCAGGTAGACGTTCTCCTCGCCCGTGAGTTCGGGGTGGAAGCCGACGCCGAGCTCGATCAGGGGCGCCACGCGCCCATGGGTCACCACCTGCCCGGCCGTGGGCCGGAGGATGCCGGCGATGATCTGCAGGAGGGTGCTCTTGCCGGAGCCGTTACGGCCCATGAGCCCGACGGCTTCGCCCCGCCGGACCGTGAACGAGACGTCCGAGAGCGCCAGGAAATGCTCGTGGCGCGGCCGCATGCGGCGCTTGAACAGCCCCACGAAGCGGCCCTTCAGGCTGTCGACGTGGTTGTGCTTCAAGACGAACTCCTTCGTCACGTGTTCGACCCTCACCACCTCGTCGCCGCGCATCACAGGTGCTCCACGAGCGAGTCGGCGTACCGATGGAAGACGAACAGCCCGAGCGTAAGCGTCGCCGCCGTCCAGGTGAGCGCCGCGCCCATGATGTGCCAGTCGGGTAACTGGCCCGCGTAGAGGATGCCGCGGAAGATGAGGACGTACTCGACGAGCGGGCTCAAGGCGAAGGCGTCGCGCAGATGCGGCGGGATGCGGTGGTATTGGTAGACGATCGGGGTGACCCAAAACAGGAACAAAAGGGCCACGTCGACCAGATGCTTGAGGTCGCGAAACAGGACGTTCAGCACCGAGAGGATGAGGGTCACGCCGAACGTGAACAACAGGAAGGCCGCCAAGGCCACGGGGTAGGCCAGAAGCACCCAGCGCGCCTGTCCGCCGATGAACGGGTAGATCAGGAACAACAGGACGATGGCGAGTAGCCAGAGCACGACATTGAAGAGTACCGAGGAAATCGGCACCAGGAGGCGCGGGAAGTAGATCTTCTTGATGAGCCCCGCGTTCGAGAGCAGTGTGTCGCAGCTCTGTCCGGTGATCTGACTAAAGAGGTTCCAATGCAGGAGGCCTGCCATCAGATAGAGCGGGTAGTACGGCAGGGTGGATTTGAAGACATCCGAGAACACGAAAATATAGAGCCCGATCATCACGAGCGGGTTGATGAGCGACCAGAGGAAGCCGAGGGCGGCCCCCTGGTAGCGGACCTGGATGTCCTTGCGCACGAAGTTCTTCAACATGTCCCCGTAAGCCGCGAGCGCGCGCAGACCTTGCAGGGGTGTGAGTCGTGCCGTCGGGTGATGGGTCAGGGATTCGGACATGAGAGAGGCGGACGCGATGGCAACCTGATCCATGGTATCATGAATTTTTTTTTCGTGTCCCGGGCCTTTGGGGGTTGCGTGGTCGAGATTCCGTACGACAAGGTGCGCGCCGTTGAACTCGTTGCCGACGGCGTGCGCCTCCTGGATCAGCGCGTCCTGCCCGGGAGCGTGCGTTACGAATTGTGCCGGAGCGCGCCCGAGGTGGCGCGCGCGATCGCGGACATGGTGGTGCGCGGGGCGCCCGCGATCGGTGTGACCGCCGCCTACGGCGCGCTGCTCGCGGTCCGCGATGCGCGCGGGTCCTCGGACTTTCGCGCGCGCGTCGATCGTGACCTCGCCGTGTTGCGCGCAAGCCGCCCGACCGCCGTGAACCTCGCCTGGGCGCTGGCGGTGATGGAGAAGGCCATCGCGGCGGCACCCGCGGACGACCCGGGGCCGGCCGTCGAGGCCGCGGCGCGCGCCCTGCACGCCGAGGATATCGCCGCCAACCGGCGCATGGGCGCCCGCGGCGCCGACCTGCTGCCCGCGGACGCGCGCGTGCTCACGCACTGCAACACCGGGGCGCTCGCGACCGGGGGCTATGGGACGGCGCTCGGGGTCGTGCGCGCGGCGGCGGCGCAGCGCGGGGTCGCCATGGTGTACGCCGACGAGACGCGCCCGTGGCTCCAGGGGGCGCGGTTGACCGCCTGGGAACTCGTCACCGAGGGCCTGCCGGTCACGATCCTCGCCGACGGGGCGGCCGGCGCGCTGTTGCGAACCGGGCAGATCGACGCGGTCCTGGTCGGGGCCGACCGGATCGCGGCCAACGGCGACACCGCGAACAAGATCGGCACCTATGGGCTCGCGGTCCTCGCCCGGCATCACGGGGTGCCGTTTTTCGTTGTCGCCCCCATGAGCACGATCGATGACCGCTGCCCCTCGGGGGCCGATATCCCGATCGAGGAGCGCGCGCCCGACGAGTTGCTCGCCTGCCAGGGCGTGCGCCACAGCCCCGAGGGCGCGCGGGCCTGGAACGCGGTCTTCGACGTCACGCCGGCAAGCCTCGTCGATGCCCTCGTCACCGAGCAAGGGGTCGTCGAGCGGCCGACGGCCGAGGCCATTCGCGTCCTCAAGGCCTCCGTCATGCGGCCTTGAGGGCGTTTTATGGTAGACTGGATCGTCTTGACTGACATCCCGTTCCCATAAGAGATCCGCGCCCGCGCGGCCAAATCTGCATGGATCAATTCGCCAAAGAAACCATCCCGGTCAACCTGGAAGAGGAGATGCGCCAGTCGTACCTCGATTACGCCATGAG
>DAHWKH010000091.1 GCA_027343725.1 Acidiferrobacteraceae bacterium | reverse complement strand
CCCGGCGGCACCGGGGGCCCGCCCTGCGGCCGGAAACCGGGCGGCGGCGGCGCGGGCCGTGGTGGGAAGCGTCTCATCACCGGGCGCACCGGTCGCAGCCGCGCCCCGGGCCCGCGAGGGCCCCTGAAGCCTCCCGGCGGCACCGGGGGCCCGCCCTGCGGCCCAAAACCAGGTGCGGGCGGCACGGGCCCCTGAAACCGTCTCATCACCGGGCGTGGCGGGCGCGGCCCGAAGCCGCGGGCGCGCACGAAACGGATATGCCGGCGCCACTGCCGGTAATGGCGGACGAGCAAGCGGTGACGGTCCCACCAATAGGGATGGTGAACGGCGTACCAGCGCGCCGCGTGCGCGCGCCACCACAAGAAATACGGCCGGTAAGGGACCTCCGGAGGCGGGGGGCCTGCGAGCAATAGCCGCGGCATCGGCACCTGGACCCCGACGGGATTCCAGGGTCCGCCGTAATACCGGGTATACAGCCAGCCGCCCGGGGCCCAGCGATAATAGAAGCCGTTATCGCCGTAGACGTAGGCGCTGTAATCGACGTCGTAGTAGGCACGCACGCCATCACTGAACATGAATGCAACAGGCGGCGGCCCATAGTAAACCTGCCCATAGCCCCCGCCGCGCACGACACAGCCCGCCAACAACGCGCTCACGGCCACGGCGAGCGCGGCCATGCGGCCCGATGACGTCATGTGTTGCCCCCCAGCTTGAGGCTTACGCCGATGGCGCCACTATCAGGAGCGGGCTCGGCCTTGTCAAGCGGCCCTCTAGAGTTCGCAGCGCCTCGCGAGCGCGCGGATGCGATCGGCCGTGCGGCAGGCGATCGCCTGGATCGTCAGCGACGGATTGACGCCCCCCACGGTCGGAAACACCGACCCGTCGCAGATCCAGAGGTTGCGGATATCCCAGCTGCGACAGTCGCCGTCGACCACGCTCGTGCGCGCATCGTCCCCCATCCGCGCGGTCCCGCCGAGGTGCGCGGTGTCGTCGGTCTCGTCCCACAGGTCGTAGGCCTTCACCGCCTCGAGGCTTTGGCGCAAAAACCGCAGGGCGTGGCGGATGAGCGCCTTGTCGTTGTCTCCGAGGGAAAACGTGACGCGCGCGATCGGCAGTCCGTAGCGATCACGCTCATCGGCCAGGGTCACGCGGTTGCGCTCATCCGGCAGGACCTCCCCCACGATTTTGAGACCCACCTGATGATTGTAATCCTCCATGCGCTGCATCAGCGCCTCGCCCCACAAACCGCGGCTGCCGCTCAGCCGCCCCGCCCATTCGATCGGAAGCGGCCCTTGACTCATGTACGCATAGCCGCCGTGGAAGTCCTTTCCGTCATCGTGATAATTCCAGTGTTCGCTGATCGCAAGGGACGGCGGGCCTTTGTAGAACCGCACCTCGTCATCCATGAGGCCCCACACCGCCTGATTCGCCTGGACCATGAGATACCGGCCCACGAGCCCCGAGCTGTTGGCCAGCCCGTCCGGGTACCGTCCGTTCGCGGAATTCAGCAGGAGTCTCGGGGTCTCGATCGCGTAGCCCGCAACGACCACGTTGCGCGCGCGTTGAAAATGCCAGGCCCCGAGGCGGTGGTAATGGACGCCACTCGCAAGACCTCGCCCGTCCGTCTCGATGCGACCCACCATCGCGAGATCGCGGATCTCCGCGCCGGCGCGCACGGCCCGTGGGATCCAGGTGATGAGCGCGCTCTGCTTGGCGTTCGTGGAACATCCGAAACTGCAAAAGCCCCGGTACACGCACGGCGGCGAGTCGCCGCGCGGCGCCGAGACGGTGGCAAGCGGGGTCGGGGCCCAGGCGATGCCCAAGGCGCGCGCGCCTTGGGCGAGCGCGAGCCCCGCCGCGTTGACCTCGTGCGGGCGATAGGGGTAGCGCGGGCGCTTCGGGCCCCAGGG
>DAHWKH010000071.1 GCA_027343725.1 Acidiferrobacteraceae bacterium | reverse complement strand
GACACGCGTCATATCCGGTTTATAACCCCCGCGCGCGAGTTCGCGCGCGAGGAGGCGCGCGTCATCGTCGGAGTCCTCGACGATCAAAATGCGCAGAGATTTCGCCATATCGCCCCCGCACGCGAGGACCTTACGCCTGTCCCCGTCTGATCCCTTGCTCGGCCTGCCGGCGCATTCCCTGCGCGGATGGGCCTTCCCGAGCCGCTGAGCGCGGCCCCATTCCTGCCTCAGCAGGCCCTCATCGCTTAAGAATAGCAGGTCCAGCGCATACCGCCGGGTACGCTTGTCGCGGACGGCCGGGTCCCCCGAAAGCGCGGCGCGCGTTGCCGGCCAGCGCCCGACGGCGGACGTTGACCCTGAGGGGGCGGCGGTTCTATAGTGGCTCCCATGAGCGGCGAATCCCCTTTCGACGCGAACGCCTTGGCAAGCCTTGAGCGTCGCGTTGAAGATTTGGTCGCGATGTGCCGGCGACTCCAGGAAGACAACGCCGCGTGGCGGGCGCGCCACCAGGCCTTGTCGGCGGAGTACGCGCGCCTGAACGAGCGGACACGGGCCGCGCGCGCGCGCGTGGAAGAGATGATCGGGCGCGTGGCCGCGCTGTCGCGCGAGGCGCGATGAGCGAGGAGAAAAAGGAGACGGTGGCGGTCTCCGTGCTCGGCCGGGAGTTCACGGTCACGTGTTCGGCCGACGAACGCGAGGCCCTGATGCAGGCGGCGCGCTATGTCGATGCGCGCATGCAGGAAGGGCAGCGCGCGAGCCGCTCGGCCGCCCTCGAACGCACGGCGGTCATGGCGGCTCTGAATATCGCCCACGAGCTCCTGAAGTTGCGGGAGCAGATGGGCACGGTTTCCGGAGAGTGGGCGAAACGGGTTCAGGCGCTCACCGACCGCGTTGATGAGGTTTTGCGAGAAGAGTTGAAGGAACAGGCCTCGTAAGGGGCTGTTCCCGAAAGGTTTGGTGCCCCCTGCGGTGTTCGTAGCCGTTTCGTGTCCTTTGAACCTATAACTCTTGCCTCGGGAACCGCGATTCCGGGTGCTGTTGTGCAAGTCCGCCATGAGCGGAAAGCCTGAAGCGCCAGGACGCATCCCACTTGAACCTTTGGTTCGAGGCAAAGAATGGTTACGGCACAGGCGGAGGGCACCTCTATCCCATCCCCCGATCGTTATCCCTGATGTCTCTGGAAAAGCGACGACTGCGCACGACCTTGCGCGTGCGCCGCCAGGCCCTGAGCGCCCCCGCCCGTCGCGACGCCGCCGCGCGTCTTGCGCGCTTCGCGCCCCGGGCCCTGCGCGGGGCGCGGTATATCGGCGCCTACCTACCGCACGGCAGCGAACTCGATCCGCGCCCGCTCATGCGCGCGCTCAGGCGCGCGGGCTGCATCGTGTGCGTCCCGGCGGTCGCCAGGCGGGCCGCGGGGCCGCTTGCGTTTCGCATCGTGCGCGCACCGTTTGTCACGAACGATCACGGGATCCGCGAGCCGCGCTGGGGGGCGCGCATTCCACCTTGGCGTCTCGACGCCGTGCTCCTGCCGCTTGTCGGCTTCGATGCGCGCGGCCGCCGCCTCGGTCAGGGGGGCGGGCATTACGATCGCACGTTCGCCGCGCGTTTCCGATGGCGCCGGCGCCCGCGCCTCATCGGAATCGGCTTCGAGTGCCAGCGGGTGGCGCAGCTGCCGAAAGAGGGGCACGATGTCCATCTGCACGCGGTGCTGACCGAAAAACGGGTTTACAAGGTTCGGAGACCGGTATGAATATGTTGTTCGTGGGAGACGTGGTGGGCGAGGCCGGGCGGCGCGTGTTGTGGGAGCGCTTGCCCATCGTGCGCGCGCGTTTCAAGATCGATGTCGTGGTGGTCAATATCGAGAACGCGGCCGGGGGATTCGGGGTGACCGAGAAGATCCTGCGCGAATCCCTGGAGCGCGGCGTCGATGTCCTGAGTAGCGGCAACCATATTTTCGACAAGCGTGAGGCGCTGGATCTCGTGGCGCGGGAAAGGCGCCTCTTGCGCCCGCACAATTATCCCGCGGGCACGCCGGGGAGCGGCTGGTACGTGGGCGAGAGCGCGCAGGGCGAGCCGTTCGCGGTCCTGAACGTCATGGGAAGCGCCTTCATGCACCCGGTGCTCGATTGCCCGTTCGCCTGTGCCCAGGCGGCCTTGGCGCAAAAGCCCGCGCAGGTGAAGGCCGTGCTCGTGGATTGCCACGCGGAGACCACGAGTGAAAAAATGGCGATGGGCTGGTTCCTGGACGGCCGGGTCAGCGCCGTGGTCGGGACCCATACCCACGTGCCGACCGCCGACGAGCGCGTGCTCCCGGGCGGCACCGCCTATATCTCGGACGTCGGCATGACGGGCTGTTATGATTCCGTCATCGGCATGAACAAAGAGAAGGTCTTGCGGCGCATGGTGCAGAAACTCCCGGAGCGTCTGGAGGCGGCCGAGGGGCGCGCGACCTTGTGCGCGGTGGTCATCGATATCGATACGAAGACCGGCGCAAGCCGCGGCATTCAGCGCGTGAGCCTGCGCGAGGACTGATGGCGTACTGGTTATTCAAAAGCGAACCCCACTCGTTTTCGATCGAGGATCTCATGCGCCGGTCGCCGGAACCGTGGGACGGGGTGCGCAATTTCCAGGCGCGGAATTTCCTGCGCGCCATGAAGCGCTCCGATCTCGGATTCTTCTATCACTCGAGTTGCGCGACGCCCGCGATCGTCGGTGAGGTGGAGGTGGTGCGCGAGCATTACCCGGACGTCACCGCCTGGGATCCCGAGAACCATCACTATGACCGGCGCGCGAGCGCCGCCAATCCGATCTGGTCGGTGGTCGACGTCGCGTTCCGCGCGCGTTATCGGGAGCCCGTCACGCTCGCGGCCCTCAAGGCCTGTCCCGAGCTTGCCGGCATGCGCCTGCTCGCGCGCGGCAACCGGCTCTCGGTGTTGCCCGTGACCGAAACCGAGTGGCGCATCATCCGAGCGCTCGCCCACGCCTCATGAGGCTTTATCATTTCTTCTTCGAGCCGGACTCGGAGCGCGTGCGCCTGGCGCTCGGCCTGATGTCGCTGCCCTATGAACTGAAGGTGGTGGACCCGGACGACGACGAGACGTTTTTCGATCTCGGGGTGGCGCGCACGGCGCCGGTCCTGCAGTGGGACGACGGGCAGCTCGCGCTCGAGAGCCTCGCGATCCTCGCGGAACTCGACCGGCGTTATCCCGAGCGCGCGCTCTTTGGGCCGCTGAACGCCGAACAATGGCAGGCGCTGACCGCCTGGCGCGCGCGCGGGAGCGTCCTGTGGGACAGGCTCTACGCCCCCATTCGTCCGGCCTACCGCGGCATCGGCGACAGCGAAGGACACCTCGCCGCCTACAAGGCCTCCGTCCAGGCGCGCTTTCACACGAGCCTCGAGGACCTGGCCAACGACCGCTACGCGGTCTATCAGCAGCTCGATGCCTTGACCGGCCTCAAGGCGCTGGGGGCGTTTCTCGCCAAACATCGATTTTATGCCGGCACGCCATCGGCCGCGGACGCGCTCTTGGCGGCCGACCTCTTTCCCCTGCAGCTTTTGGACGGTGTGACGCTGCCGATCGATTTGATGTATTACTGTGAGCGGGTCCAGGAATCCTGCGGCGTCGATCTGCGCCAAGGATTCCTGTCGGATGCGTAACGGAGGTGTGGATGACGTTGGGACAGCTGTTGGCTTACGTGAACGAGAACACAGAGACCGATTTGCGCGACGGCTCCTGGGAAGAGACCGTCCAGAAGGCGCTGGCGGGCACCCACAAGGACCGGCTGACCGGTGAGATCGTGGCCGCGATCACGAAGAGCGCGGTGCAACCGACGCTCGAAGGCGCGATCAGCCGCGCCGAGGCGACGAACGGGCTCGGGCCCATTCGCCTGCGCTCGATGGGGGCGAACGCCCCGGCGAGCGACCTGCGTACCGTCGAACGCGTGGTGCATGCCATAGACGGCGCCTTCAACGAAGAGGCCTTGGCGGCCCGTTCGAGCGGGGCATGAGGATCCCGGCGCAATCGACCGCCGGACACCCTTCCGGGTGCGGCGGGATGATCGCGCGCGACTCCTGAAAAGCCCGCGTAGGTACGCGGCCGCTACGCCGTCTCCCAAGCGCGGTCCCGCCACCGTCCGTCTAGCGCAGGAACAAGCGGTAGGCCGGGTTCTCGGTCTCTTCCTGGTAGTCATAGCCCAGGGCCTCGAGGAAGGCCGGGAGCCTCGCGTGTTCCGACGGCGGGACTTGTAGGCCCACGAGCACGCGTCCGTAATCGGCGCCGTGATTGCGGTAATGGAACAGGCTGATGTTCCAGGCCGCGCCCATGATGTTCAAAAACCCCATCAAGGCCCCGGGTCGGTCGGGGAATTCGAAGCGATAGAGGCGCTCGTCGTCCACCGGGCAGCGCCCGCCCACGAGGTGGCGGATGTGGAGCTTGGCCATCTCGTTGTCCGTCAAATCCAGGATCTCATAGCCCGCGCCCGCAAGTCGCGCCAGGAGGTCGTGCGCGCCCTCGCCCCCCGGGACCTGGATCCCGACGAAGACGTGCGCGGTGCGCGGGTCGCTGTAGCGGTAATTGAATTCGGTGATGTTGCGCTCGCCGATCAGCGCGCAGAAGCGCCGGAACGAGCCCGGGGTCTCCGGGATCGTCGCTGCGAACAGCACCTCGCGGCGCTCCCCGATCTCGGCGCGTTCGGCCACGTGCCGCAGGCGGTCGAAATTCATGTTGGCCCCGGAGGTGATCGCGATCAGCGCGCCGTGCGTCGCCTCGCGGTCGGCGTAGGCCTTGAGGCCCGCGACCGCAAGCGCCCCCGAGGGCTCCATGATCGAGCGGGTATCCTCGAAGATATCCTTGATCGCGGCGCAGATGGCGTCATTGCTCACGACCTCGACCGAATCCACGAGGCGGCGCGCGATGCGAAACGGCTCGCGTCCCACCTGGCGCACGGCGACCCCGTCGGCGAAGGTGCCGACCTTGTCGAGTACCACCCGGCTGCCGGAGGCAAGCGAGCGCGCCAGGGCGTCGGCGTCGTTCGGCTCGACCCCGATCACGCGCGTGTCCGGACGCAGCGCCTTCACGTAGGCGGCAACCCCCGCGATCAGGCCGCCGCCGCCCACCGGCACGAAGATCGCTTCGATATCGCCGGGGTGTTGCTTCAGGATCTCCATGCCGATCGTGCCCTGTCCCGCGATCACCGCCGGGTCGTCGTAGGGGTGGATGAAGGGCAGTCCGCGTTCGAGGCCGAGTTTTTGCGCATGGGCATAGGCGGCATCGTAATGATCACCCGCCAGGACCACGTCCGCCCCCAGGGCGCGCACCGCGTCCACCTTGATTTGCGGGGCGACGAGCGGCATGACGATGACAGCCGGGATGCCCAGGCGTTGGGCCGCGAGCGCAACCCCCTGGGCGTGGTTGCCCGCCGAGGCCGTCACGACGCCGCGCGCGCGCTCCTCGGCCTTGAGGCTTGCGATCTTGTTGTAGGCGCCGCGTAGCTTGAAGGAGAACACCGCCTGTGTGTCCTCGCGTTTCAGGAACACCGCACGCCCCAGCCGCCGGCTCAGACCCGGGGCCTGGGTGAGCGCGCTTTCGATGGCGACGTCGTATACGCAGGAGGCGAGGATGCGTTTGAGGTAATTGGGCGTCATATCATCATGTCCGATGCGCGAGTCTAACAGACCCCAGGCGATGCGGACATGCCGGCCCTCCGGGGTCCGGGCGTCCGGAACGATGCCTATGCCCTTTTCTTCGCGCAGGTGCCCGGGTATCCTGCGCGCATGAACGCAGACGACAGGAAAAAAGCCGTCGCCCAGGCGGCGCTGGAGTTCGTGCCCCACGGGGGCGTGATCGGGGTCGGCACGGGCAGCACGGCCAATCATTTCATCGATGCCCTGGCAACCATCAAAGGGCGCGTCGATGGGGCGGTCGCGAGTTCCGTCGCCACCGCCGAGCGCCTGAAGGCCCATGGGATCCCGGTCGTCGATTTGAACGAGGCCGGGACGCTCGCCGTCTACGTCGACGGGGCCGATGAGGCAACGGTTCACCGCGCGCTGATCAAGGGCGGCGGCGGGGCCCTGACGCGCGAGAAAATCGTCGCCGCCGCGAGCCGCACGTTCGTCTGCATCGCCGATGACAGCAAGCTCGTCGACGTCCTCGGCCGCTTTCCGTTGCCGGTCGAGGTGATTCCGATGGCGCGCGGCCTGGTCGCGCGCGAAATCGTGGCGCTAGGCGGCGAACCGGTCCTGCGTACGGGGTTTCAGACCGACAACGGCAACATCATCCTGGACGTGCACGGGCTCGAGATCGTGGATCCGGTCGCGCTCGAGGAGCGTTTGAATCACGTGACCGGGGTGGTCACGAACGGGCTGTTCGCGCGTCGCGGCGCGGACATCCTGCTCTTGGGCACATCCTCAGGGATCCGCCGGCTGCCCTGAGGCGGCAGGCCCCATGGCGTCCTTTCAAGCCTATCTCGTCAGCCGCGATCCCAGTGGCGCGATCACGCGCGCGCTCCTCGCCCGTCCGCTTGCCGATCTTGGCAGTGCGGGCGTCCTCGTGCGGGTCCACTACTCGAGCCTCAACTACAAAGACGCGCTTGCGGCCACGGGCCATCCCGGGATCGTCAAGGCCTGGCCGCACGTACCCGGCATCGACGCCGCCGGCACGCTCGCCGATGATCCGGGGCAGCCCGTGCTCCTGACCGGGTTCGGGCTCGGAACGGAGGTCTGGGGCGGTTTCGGGGATTACGTGCGCGTACCGCACGACTGGGTGTTACCGCTGCCCGCGGGGCTCACCATGGCCGAGAGCATGGTGCTCGGCACCGCGGGCTTGACGGCGGCGCTGGCCGTCGATGCCCTGATCACCGCCGACATCCGCCCGGACCGCGGCACGGTCCTGGTCACGGGCGCGACCGGCGGGGTCGGCAGCCTCAGTGTCCTGTTACTGTCGCAGCTTGGGTTTGCGGTGGTCGCGGCGACGAGACAACCGGAGCAGGCGCCTTACCTCAAGGCGCTCGGGGCGCAGGAGGTGGTCATCGCCGAGGACCACGACGACGGCAAGGCCCTCCACACGCCCCGCTGGCAGGCGGCCATCGACACGGTCGGTGGGCGCGTCCTCACCTGGGTCGTGAAGGGCATCGCTTACGGTGGGGCGGTCGCCGCCTGCGGCATGGCCGGCGGGGGCGAGTGGCAGGCGACGGTGTTCCCGTTCATTTTGCGCGGCGTGCGCTTGTTCGGCATCGATTCGGTGTGGTGCCCGCGGTCGCGGCGCGCGGCACTTTGGCAACGGCTCGCGGGCCCCTGGCGCCCGCGGAATTTCGAGATCCTGCAGACTGTCATCACGCGCGCGGAGCTCGATCGCGCGATCGCGAACCTGTTGCAGGGCCGGCACACGGGACGCACGCTCGTGCGCGTGCGGGAGGCCGACTGATAGGGGCCGGTGAGGGGCGCCGAAGTCGCCTATAATGAAGGGTGGTTCTTATCGCCAGGAGGTCAGGATGCGAGTCTTTCTCATCGTGTGCGGGATCGCTCTGGCCGCGGCCCCCGCCTGGGCGTTGATGCCCAAATCCGTGGCCCAAAAGAACGACCGCGTCTCCAGCCACGCCTACCGATCCAAGGCGCAGAAGCGGGCGCTTGCGCGGGATCAGAGGTAGGGCGCGATCCACGCCTTGAGGCGGTTGGCGTCCATGGCGCCGGCCACGCGCGCGGCCTCGCGGCCGTTTTTGAACACCGCGAGCGTCGGGATGCTGCGGATGCCGTAGCGGCCCGCGAGCGCCTGTTGGTCCTCGGTGTTGACCTTCAAAAACCGCGCCCGGGTCTTCCATTCGGCCGCGACCTGGGCATAGGCCGGCGCCATCATCCGGCAGGGCCCGCACCAAGGGGCCCAGAAGTCCACGAACACCGGGAGTTCGTTGCCAGTGACGTGGCGCGTGAAGGCGGCCTCGTCCACGGCGAGCGGCTCATCCGCCACCAGTGGCTGATGGCAGACCCCGCAGTGCGGGTTCTGCGCCAAGCGTTCGCCGGGGACCCGGTTCTTTTGTCCGCAATGCGGACACACAAGCTGTTTGGCGGCCATTGACCTCGCTCCTGTCACCTAAGCCGGATATGGGGATGCCGCGGGCCGCTTTCCAGTCACGCCCCGCCGGCAAAGCCCTGCTGCCGCCAGGCCTCGTACACGGCGATCGCGACGCTGTTGGAGAGGTTGAGGCTGCGATTGCCGGGGCGCATCGGCAGGCGCAGGCGGTGGGCCTCCGGTTGGGCCGCGAGCAGGGTCTCCGGGAGCCCGCGGGTCTCGGGCCCGAAAAGGAGCGCGTCACCGGCCTCGTAACGGACGTCGGTATACAGGCGGTGCGCGCGCGTCGAGAAGGCGAGGACCCGCCTGGGGCGCGCGGTTTGCAGGAAGGCCTCGTAGTCCGCGTGGACGCAGAGCGTCACCCATTCGTGATAATCGAGCCCCGCGCGGCGCAACAGCCGGTCCGCGAGCGTGAACCCGAGCGGCTCGATGAGATGCAGCTGCGCGCCGGCATTGGCGCAGAGGCGGATCACGTTGCCGGTATTGGGCGGGATCTCGGGGGTGTATAAAACGACATGCAATCCCCCCGCGATGGGCTCGTCTGCAGAAATCATGAGGAATCCTCGCCACTTGCACGATGCGCCCGGGCAGGCGCGCGGCTCACCCCGCGCTCGCACGCGTGGCTCAAGCGCCCTCGACCGTTCCGGGAACTGTGGCCTTCATGATACACTGCCGCCCGGCCGAGGCTGCCGGGCATGCTTTGTGCATGACCTTGGGCAGGCACTGACACGAGGGATAGAAAATCCCCACGGCTGTGTGGACGGGTGCCAGATCCTAACTGTTTAAGGAGAGGGGGTTTTCGATATGAAGAAGCAACAAGCGGGCTTTACCTTGATCGAGCTCGTCGTGGTCATCATCATCCTCGGTATTCTCGCGGCGGTCGCCCTGCCCAAGTTCATGGGCCTGAGCACCGATGCGCGCGTGTCGGTGGTGAACGGCATGACGGGTTCGGTGACGGAGGCCGCGGATATGGTGCACGCCTTGGCCGAGGTGCAGGGCCAGACCACGTCGTCGGGGTCCGTGACGCTGCCGGACGGTAACACCATCTCGACCGCCTATGGCTACCCCGACGGCTCGTCGAGCGGGATCCTGGCCTCGCTCCAGGATGCGACGTCGAGTCCGTCCAACACCTTCCCGTTCACCTTCACGGTCGGGAGTTCCTCGACACCCGCGACGTTTGCCTATACCGCCGTGGGCGGCAGCGCCAACTCGAAGTGCGAGGTGAGCTACACCGAGTCGACCGGGACCGGGGTGAGCCCGGTAACGACGGCCACGACCTCGGGCTGTTAAGGCGAGAGGGGCCTTCGGGCCCCTTTTTCCCATGAGTGGATCACAGTCCGGGGTGCGGAGGGCCGGTCTGCGGGCCGGGGAGCGGGGACTCGACGGCTACACCCTGCTCGAACTCGTGGTGGTGCTCGTGATCGCGGCGGTCCTCGCCGCGGTCCTGACGCCGCGTTTTCTCGGCCCGTCCGCGGCGGGCGTCAAGCCCACCGCCGATCAGTTCCTGGCCGCTTGCCGTTATGCCGAGACGCTCGCCCAGAATCAGGGGGTCGAGACCACGGTGACGGTGGGGGCGAGTACGTTTTCGGTGACCCAGGGCGGGACACCGGTCGCGAACCCCACCCTGCAATCGGCGGCTTTCGTGACCCATTGGCCGAAAGGGGTGACCGTCAGCCCGCAGACGAGCGTCTCCTTCAGCCGCAGCGAGTCGTCGAACTCGGTGACGACACCCGTGACCTTCACCATCGCGGGTGTGGGGCCGACGCGCACCGTCCACGTCCTTGCGACCGGTTATGTCTACGAATGCCGCAGCGGAGGGGCCTGTCCATGACGGCAATCACGCGGGGGGGCGGGAGGCAGCGGGGATTGAGCCTCATCGAGCTCATTGTCGTGATCGTGCTTCTGGGTATTCTGGGGGCGGGGTTTCTGGCGATGTACGGGGATGTGACGCGCCATAACGCCACGGCAAGCCAGATCGGACCCATGAATCTCCTGGCCCAGGGCATCATGCAGACCGAACTCCTGCAAACCGAACTCGGAGCGGCGCCTTTCGCGCTTGCCACCACGACGCTTGGCCCCTACAAGGCCAAGGCCACGGTGTCGCAGACCGCGACACGCGTCGCGACCGGGACCTACTATTCCTATCTCGTCACGGTGACCGTGACCTGCGTGAGCGGGGCCTGCGGTCCCGTGAAGTTGACAGCCCATGCCTACACGATCACCTGAGTCGGGCCTCACCCTGATCGAGATGATCGTGGTCATCGTGCTGGTCGCGATCCTCATGGCCATGGCCGCCCCGCTCATCGCGCATCTTGCGACAAGCTACGAGACCGACGCCGCGGGCGCCGGTCTCGCCGCGGCGCCCGGCCCCGCGCTCTGGCAGATCAACTGGGATGCGCGCAACAGCAATCATATGGCCGTCAATACCGGGACCAGTTCCTGCGTCTTGATTTTGAGGCAGTCCCCGAGCAACGCCAAGATCAAGTACATATATCATTACGCCTTGGGCGAGATCGACCAGAAGCTGCCGGGTGCGACCCCGGTTCTGTTGCTTGCGCATCTCACGGTCCCGGGCGGCGGCTGTCCGTTCACCCTCAAGAATCAGGACCTCGTGTTTTACGATTGGCAATACCAGGGGGCGAGCGGCCAAGGACATGTGACCCTCGAAGGGCTTCTGACGGCTTATGCACGCCCCTGATCGCTCGTCTTATCAAAACGGCTTCGTGCTCGCGGCCTTGATCTTTCTCGTGCTCGTGGGGGTCTTGTTGCTCGCGGGCATGAGCTATCTCTATGGCACCACCGATACGCTGCAAGGCCTCCAGAGCACCGGGACGCAGGCGTTCGTGGCCGCCGAGAGCGGCGATCA
>DAHWKH010000064.1 GCA_027343725.1 Acidiferrobacteraceae bacterium | reverse complement strand
GGCATGGACCTGAAGGGCCTCCTCGAGGCTGTGGGCGATCGCGCCCCTCGCGACCTTCAGGCCGATCGACTCCATGGCCTTCTTGAACAGCTCGCGGTCCTCGGCCTTGTCGATGGCGGTCTTCGAGGCCCCGATCATGCGCACGCCGTAGCGCGCCAGGACCCCTTCGCGGTCGAGGTCGAGCGCGCAGTTCAACGCCGTCTGGCCGCCCATCGTCGGCAACAGCGCATCCGGCTTCTCGCGCGCGATGATGCGCTCGAGCACGCGCCAATTGATGGGCTCGACGTAAGTCGCGTCCGCAAGCTCCGGATCGGTCATGATCGTGGCGGGGTTCGAATTGACGAGGATGACACGCAGCCCCTCCTCTTTGAGGGCCTTGCAGGCCTGGGTCCCCGAGTAGTCGAACTCACAACCTTGGCCGATGACGATCGGACCTGCGCCGATGATCAGTACGCTCTCGATATCGTGTTGCTTGGGCATGGTGGTCCTTACCGGGGCGTGAGGGATCCGGGGTTCTGCATGAGCGCGGCGAACTGCGCAAAGAGCCCGGATACGTCGTGCGGGCCGGGACTCGCCTCGGGGTGCCCTTGAAACGAGAAGACCGGGCGCCCGACGTACCGCAAGCCCTGCACGGACCCGTCGAACAGCGAGCGATGGGTCACCTCCAGGACATCGGGAAGGGTCGCCTCGTCGACCGCGAAACCGTGGTTCTGGCTCGTGATCAGGACCCGCCCGGTCGCGATGTCGAGCACCGGGTGGTTCGCCCCGTGATGCCCGAATTTCATCTTGACGGTGCGCGCGCCGAGCGCGAGCCCGAGGAGTTGATGGCCGAGGCAGATGCCAAAAAGCGGGATGCCGGACTCCGCGAGCGCGCGCGTCGCCGCGATCGCGTAATCGCAGGCCTTGGGGTCGCCGGGCCCGTTCGACAAGAACACGCCGTCGGGCTGCGCGGCCAGCACCTCATCAGCCGGCGTCTGCGCCGGCACCACCGTCACCTCGCAGCCCGCCTGCACGAGGCTTCGCAGGATGTTGCGCTTGATCCCGTAATCGTAGGCGATGACCCGAAAACGCGCCGGCACCGGCGGGCTGTCCCACAGACCCTCGTGCCATACGTAGGCTTGCCGCGTCGAGACCTCCTTCGCGAGATCGCACCCGTCCAAGCCCGCAAAGGCGCGCGCCTTGGCGATAGCCGCCTCGGGGTCCAAGGCCGCGTCCCCGGCCACGAGGGCCGCGTTCTGAGCCCCCCCTTCGCGCAGCCGGCGCGTGAGCGCGCGCGTGTCCACGCCGCTGATGGCCACGATCCCCTCGCGTTTCAGGAAATCCGGCAGGTCGCTCATCCCCCGATGGCTGCTGTAACGCCT
Organism: Acidiferrobacteraceae bacterium; assembly: GCA_027343725.1. GTDB lineage: Bacteria > Pseudomonadota > Gammaproteobacteria > Acidiferrobacterales > Acidiferrobacteraceae > Acidiferrobacter. The sequence continues at coordinate 3,921 of DAHWKH010000064.1, read as the reverse complement.
GGGCCAATCGCGCACGACAAGGCCCGCGGCATAGACGCGCGCCGCCTCCCAATCGGTTTCGTTGACACCGGTATTGCCGATGTGGGGGTAGGTAAGCGTGACGATCTGGCTGGCGTACGAGGGGTCGGTCAGGATTTCCTGATAACCGGTCATCGCGGTATTGAAAACGACCTCGCCGACTTGGGTCCCCGAAGCGCCCAATGCCTCGCCGACAAAGACGGTGCCATCCGCGAGCGCAAGCACTGCCGGATCCGCCAAGGGTACCTCCCGCACTAGGGTTGACACATAAAAGCGGGAGCCGCGCGCCGCCGCTCCCGCCCGAAAAACGTCCGCATTAGTCGGATTTTCCAGGGAATGGTAACGATTTACCCCCCTGAAATCAACGCAGCCCGAGCACGTCCTGCATATCGTACACCCCGGATTCGCGGCCCATCAGAAAGTGCGCGGCCTTGAGCGCCCCCTGCGCGAACACCTCGCGATTTTCGGCCCGGTGGGCGATCTCCAGACGCTCGGCGGGCAAGGCCAGAAAGGCGCGGTGCTCGCCCACGATCTCGCCCGCGCGCAGGCTCGCAAAGCCGATCGTGCCGGCCGCCCTCGGCACATCGAGTCCGTGACGATCGTAGACGGCGAGGTCATCGAGTTCGCGCCCGCGGGCCTTGGCCACCGCCTCGCCCATGCTGAGGGCCGTGCCCGAGGGGGCGTCGCGCTTGTGGCGGTGGTGGGCTTCGAAGATCTCGACGTCGGCCTCGCCGAGGACGCGGGCTGCGATGCCAAGCAAATGGAGCGCGAGCGTCACGCCCATGCTCATGTTCGCGGCCACCACGAACGCCGTCCGCTGGCCGAGGCGCGCGAGCGCCGCGCGGTCGTCTCCGCTCAGGCCGGTGGTGCCGATGACGGCGCGCCGCCCCAGGCGCGCGCAGTGCTGCGCGTACTCGCGGCTCGCCTCCCGCTGTGTGAAGTCGATCAACACATCGCAGCCGGCAATGACCGATGCGGGCTCGTCCGCGACCGTGACGCCGGTCGCCTCCCAGCCGACCAGGAGGCCGGCGTCGCGCCCGATCGCCGGGCTGCCGGGCCGGGCGAGGGCGCCCGTCAGGGTCACGTCCTGCGCGCGCAACGCGCATGCGAGCACCGCCCGCCCCATGCGCCCCGTCGCCCCAGCCACCGCAAGCTTCATAACGCCCCCGCCCAAAACCCCGAGCATAGCGGAAAGCCGGGCGCCGGAAAACGACCGCGGCGCGCGACTACCAGGCGATGTAGGCGTAACCCTTGTGCTGGAGTTCCATGAGGTCCGCGGCGCCCATGGGGACATATTTCACGAACGGCAAAAGCGCCGTGCGCGTCAGGTGCATGGTCCGCAGGGTGTTCCCGCAGCCGTGGAATTCGACCCCGTAATCTTTCAGGCTCGCAACCCCTTGACGCGTGGCCTTGGTGATCGGCCGGATGGGCTTTTTGAGCACCACACTGATACCCGGACCAAAACACGTCACCACGATATGAACCGTGTCGCCGTAATGGCGTAAAAGCGCCTGCACCGACGAAAGGATGTGTTCCTGGTAATCGTGCGCCGACTGATTCAGCTGGTAGACGACGAAGTGCTTCGCCTTCTGTCCGGGAAAGGTGAGATCGAGGCCGCTCCCGGAATGGGCCAAGGCGGCCTTCGATCCGACCGCCGCCACCACGCCCCCTGCCGCCACGATCGCCCGTCTCCGGGCGGGATTGAACTTGCGCGCGTCACTCATAGCATTCGTTCTCCTTCACATGGGAGACGGCCGGACGGGGATTTTATTCCCCTAGACACGCGGTTCGAAGAACCCCTTCAGCTTGTCGAGCCAGGAATGCTCGACCGGGCTGTGCCGTTCGCCGCCCTCACGCAGGGACCGCTCGAGCTCCGCGAGTAGATCGCGTTGCGCGCGCGTGAGATGCACCGGCGTCTCCACCGTGATGCGGCAAAAGAGATCGCCCTGGTGGCCGCTGCGCACATTCCTGACCCCCTTGCCCCGGACGCGAAAGACCTTGTCGGTCTGGGTCTCGGCCGGGATCTTCAGGGTCATGCGCCCATCGAGGCTTGGGACCTCGACCTCGCCGCCGAGGGCGGCGGTGCCGAAACTGATGGGCACCTGGCAATACAAGTCGTCCTGCTCGCGGCGAAACAGGGGATGCGGTTTCAACTGGATCTGCACGTACAAGTCGCCCGGCGGGCCACCGTTCTCGCCGGCGTCGCCCTGGCCGCTCACGCGGATCTGATCGCCGTCATCGACGCCCGCGGGCACCGTGACCGACAGGGTCTTGGCGCGGCGAGCGCGCCCCTCCCCGCGGCATTCCGGGCACGGCTGGGTCACGAGCCGCCCGCTCCCGCGGCAATTCGGGCAGGTCTGCTGGATGGAAAAAAAGCCCTGCTGCATGCGCACTTGGCCATGGCCGCCGCAGGTCGGACAGACCACGGGCGTCGTACCGGCACGCGCGCCCGAGCCGTGACAGGCCTCGCAGGCCGCGAGCGTGGGCACGCGGATGCGCGCCTCGGTCCCGCGCACCGCATCCTCGAGCGACAGATCGAGACGGAAACGCACATCGGCGCCGCGGAAAGCCTGGCTCGCGCGCCGCGCGCCGCCGCCCCCGAAGATGTCGCCGAAGACATCCCCGAATATGTCCGCAAACCCGGCGCCGCCGCCCCCGTAGAATCCCCCCGCGCCGGCGGCCGCGCCCTCGACGCCGGCATGGCCGAACTGATCGTATGCGGCGCGCCTGTGCGCATCGGTCAGGACTTCGTAGGCCTCCTTGCACTCCTTGAACATCGCTTCGGCGGTCTTGTCGCCCGGATTGCGATCGGGATGGTGCTTCATGGCGAGCCGCCGGTAGGCCTTCTTGAGCTCCGTCTCGTCAGCCCCCCGCGAAACCCCCAGCACCTCGTAATAATCTCGTTTAGCCATACCTTATGATACCGCAAAACACGCAGCGGAAACGACAAAGGGGACGGCTTGCGTCCCCTGTGTCCGGGCTGACCGCCTTACTTGTTGTCGCGCCGATTCTCGTTCACCTCTTCGAACTCGGCGTCCACGACGTTGTCGGAGCCCGCCTCGTTGCCGCCGGGTGCAGCCCCGGGCTCGGGAGCCGCCGCGGATTGGTAGAGCTGCTCGCTCAACTTGTGGGCCGCCTGCGCCAGCGCCTCGGTCTTGGCGGTGATCTCGGCCTTGTCGTCGCCCTTGACGACGCCCTCCAGATCCCGGATCGCCGACTCCACCGCCGCCTTGTCCCCGGCGTTGGCCTTGTCGCCGAGATCGCTCGCCGTCTTGCGCGCGCTGTGGATCAAGGACTCGGCCTGGTTGCGCGCGTCCACCAGCTCGTGCGCCTTGCGGTCCTCCTCGGCGTGCGCCTCGGCGTCCTGCACCATGCGTTGGATCTCGGCCTCGCTCAGGCCGGAGCTCGACTTGATGACGATCCGGTTTTCCTTGCCGGTGGCCTTGTCGCGCGCCGAGACGTGCAGGATACCGTTCGCGTCGATATCGAACGTCACCTCGATCTGCGGCACGCCGCGCGGCGCCGTCGGGATGTCGGTGAGATCGAAACGCCCGAGCGATTTATTGCCGCTCGCCATCTCGCGCTCACCCTGCAGCACGTGCACCGTCACGGCCGTCTGATTGTCCTCCGCGGTCGAGAACACCTGCGCGGCCTTGGTCGGGATCGTGGTGTTCTTCTGGATGAGCTTCGTCATCACCCCGCCCATGGTCTCGATACCAAGCGACAACGGGGTCACATCGAGCAACAACACGTCCTTGACGTCGCCCGCGAGCACGCCGCCCTGCACCGCCGCCCCGATCGCCACCGCTTCGTCCGGATTCACGTCCTTGCGCGGCTCCTTGCCGAAAAAGTCCCGCACCGCCTCCTGGACCTTCGGCATGCGCGTCTGGCCGCCCACCAGGA
>DAHWKH010000062.1 GCA_027343725.1 Acidiferrobacteraceae bacterium | reverse complement strand
TGGTTCGCGCGTCCCCAGGACGGGGCGGCGGCCGGGCGCCTGATCCACCAAGGCGCGCTCGCGGGCGGCGCCCCATGAGCGAGGAGCGGACACGGGCGTCATCGGACCGCTTTCTTGCGTCCATGACCGCCAAATACGCCGCGGTCCTCGTGGTCTTCGCGCTCGCGGCCTTCCTCGCGAGTCTGATCCTGCGCCATGAACTGCGCGTACAGCACCACGACGCCGAGGCGGTCTACTGGAACGGCGAGGAGCGCCTCCTCATCACGCGCGCGGCGCTGATCGCCGCGCGCCTTGCGCAACGCCCCGGCGCCGACGTACGCCTGCGCGCGGCCCTCGCGTCGACCGTCTCACGCCTCGTCCGTGTCCACGCGGCCCTTGCGAGCGGCCGGCTTCTGGCTCATCCGCGCGCGAACTCCACGGCCGCGATCGAGTCCGCGCCCGCGCTGCACCTCGCCGCTCGCGAACGGCGATTCGTCGCCGCCGCGCGCGCCCTCATCGGGCGCCGCGTCATCCGGCATAACGACCCGGCGCTCGTCACCCTGGAGCGCATGAGCCTCACAACGTTGCCGGCCGCGCTCAAGGTCATCACCGCGCGCTTGCGCCGCCAGGGCGCCCGCCACCTCGCGCGGATCACGACCACCGTCCGCGCGGCGTTCATCGCGACGCTTGCGCTCTTGCTGGCCGCGGCGATGGCCGTGTTCCGCCCCATGGCCCGCAGGGTCCGCCGGGACATCGCCAACGTGCAGGCCGCGGGGATGTTGAATCAAACCATCGTGAACACCGCGGCCGACGCCATCATCACCATCGATACCGGCGGCGCCATGCGGCTCTTCAATCCGGCGGCCGAGCGCGCCTTCGGCCTGACGAGCGCCGAGGCCGTGGGACGCAACGTGACCACACTCATGCCCGAGCCCGAACGCACGGCGCATACGCGCGGGCTCGCGCGGTACCTGGACGCGGGCGGGTCCCGTGTCCTCGGCCAGCTGCGCGAGATCCGCGCGCGACGCAAGGACGGCACGGTGTTTCCGGCGGAGCTGTCGGTGAGTGAGATGGTGATCGGCTCCGAGCGACTCTTTCTCGGCATGATCCGCGACATCTCGCAACGCAAGGAGGCCGAGGCGCTGATCGCGCGTGCGCAGGCCCGTTACCGCGAGCTCGTGAACAACCTCGGGGTCGGCGTCTACCGCAACCGCCCCGAGCCCGACGGGCGTTTCCTCGAGATCAACCCGGCCATGCTCACGCTGTTCGAGGCCGCATCCCAGGACGCGCTCATGAACACACGCACCAGTGCGTTGTATCAGGACCCCGAGGAGCGCGCGGCCTTGAGCGCGGAGATCGCGCGCGCGGGCTTCGTGCGCAACCGGGAGATCCGCGTCGTCACCCTGAAGGGACGCCCGTTCTGGGCCGCGATCACCGCCCGCGCGGTACGCGACGAGGACGGCTTGCTGGCCTTCGACGGCGTGATCGAGGACATCACCGATCGCAAAGCGGCGAATGAAGCGATCTCGATCCTGAACCGCGACCTCGAGCAACGGCTCGTCGAGATCGACGCCGTCAACCAGGAGCTCGAGGCCTTCAGCTACTCGGTGTCCCACGACCTGCGCGCGCCGCTGCGCAGCATCGATGGCTTCAGCCAGGCCCTGCTCGAGGACTACGGCGAGACCCTCGATGCCCAAGGCCGCGATTTTCTGAGGCGCGTGCGCGCCGCCACCCAACGCATGGGGCAGCTCATCGATGACCTGCTCAAGCTCTCGCGCGTGACGCGCGCCGAGTTGCACCGCGTGCCTTGCGATCTCGGGGTGCTTGCCGAACCGATCGCGGCCGGCCTGCGGGCGCGCGAGCCCGAGCGCACGGTGACGTTCGCGATCGCAAGCGGGCTTACCGTGAACGGTGACCCGCAATTGCTCGCGATCGCGCTCACGAATCTCCTGGACAACGCCTGGAAGTTCACGTCGCGGGAGGCGCACGCGCGTATCGAATTGAACCGCCTGTCACAGGACGGGGAGACGGTCTATTTCGTGCGCGACAACGGCGCCGGGTTCGACCCGGCCTATACCGACAAGCTGTTCCGCGCCTTCCAGCGCCTGCACGCCCTCACGGACTTCCCGGGTGTCGGCATCGGGCTTGCCACCGTGCAGCGCATCGTCCGCCGTCACGGCGGGCGCGTGTGGGCCGAGGGCGCGGTGGGGCAGGGCGCGACCTTTTTCTTCACGCTCGGCGCCTGAGGCGGTCAGGGCCATCACAGGGAGAACAGATAATGGACGAGCGACCCATCCTCTTGGTCGAGGACAACCCGGACGACGAGGCGCTCACGTTGCGCGCGCTCGCCAAAAACAAGATCCGCAACCCCATCCAGGTCGCGCGCGACGGCGAGGACGCACTCGCCTACCTCTTTCGGACCGGGCCCTGGGCGGGACGCGTGGAGTTCCCGCAAGTCGTGCTCCTCGATCTCAAATTGCCGAAGGTCGACGGCCTCGAGGTCCTACGGCGCGTGCGCGCCGACGAGGCCCTGCGTGTCCTGCCGGTCGTGATTCTGACCTCATCGGACGAGGAACGTGATCTCGTGGAGAGCTACCGTCTCGGGGCCAACAGCTATATCCGCAAACCGGTGGATTTCGCGCAATTCATCGAGGCGGTGCGCCAGCTTGGGCTCTACTGGCTGGTGCTCAACGAGGCGCCGCCCGCGCCGCGCGGCCAGAGCGCTCCCGAAGGCGGATGAGGTCCGATCGCCGACCTGCTACCATGCGCCGATGGACGTGACCTTTGACAGCACGGCCCTGGCGCTCGAACGCGCGGCCGTTGCGTTGAGCCCGTCCGAGGCCCACGGGATCCTCACGGGCCTCGTATGCGCCGGCATTCGTGAGGACGCCGCGGTACTGGCGGCCCTCGGCGGCTCGGATGACGACAGCGAACTCCAGGAGGTCGCGCTCGCGACCTGCGCGGAACTCGCCGCGCGCCTGGACGAGGGGGATTTCACATTCATGCCGCTCTTGCCGGACGAAACCGTGCCCGCGGTCCAGCGCAGCCGCGCGGTGGTCGACTGGTGCCGCGGATTCACGAGCGGTTTTGCCTCCCCGGGCGAACCCACGGCGCGCACGCCGCTCGCCGACGAGGCCTTGAGCGACATCCACGAACTCGCCCAGGCGGGCGGCACGGTCAATGAGGACGATCTCACCGAGATCGTCGAATATCTGCGCGTCGGCGTGCAACTGCTCTACGACGAGGGCCGCGGCGGGGTCCGGGACGCGTAACGCGCGTGCGCATGGCGCGGGCTCCGACTTCGGGCATAATAGCGCCATGGATCTTCACGCCTACAAACGCCGCCGCTCCGAGTTCATGGCCCTCATGGGCGAAGGGGTGGCGATCATCCCCACGGCCGGCGTCCATACGCGCAACGGCGACGTCGAGTTCCCGTTCCGGCCCGACAGCGATTTCTACTACCTGACCCACTTCCCCGAGCCCGAGGCGGTCGCGGTGCTGATCCCGGGGCGCGCGCATGGGGAGTTTCTGTTGTTCTGCCGCGAGCGCAACCCGGACAAGGAACAGTGGCAAGGGCGGCGCGCGGGTCCCGAGGGCGCGGTCGAGACCTATGGCGCGGATGATGCCTTCCCGATCGAGGACATCGACGACATCCTCCCGGGGCTGCTCGAAAACCGCCGGCGCGTGTACTACAGCATGGGGCGCCACCCGGATTTCGACGGCCGGGTCCTCGAATGGGTAAACGAGGTGCGGGCCAAGGCCCGTTCGGGCGTCGTCGCGCCGGGGGAGTTCGTCGACCCGGATCATCTGTTGCACGAAATGCGGCTCATCAAACGCCCGGAGGAGGTATCCCTCATGCGCCGGGCCGCCCAGATCGCCATAGAAGGCCATAAACGCGCCATGCGCGCCTGCGCGCCCGGGCGCCACGAATACGAACTCGAGGCGGAATTGCTCTACGCCTTCCGGAAAGGCGGGGCCGAGGGGCCGTCCTATCCGCCGATCGTGGCAAGCGGCGAGAACGCGTGCATCCTTCACTACACCGACAACGCGGCGCGCCTCAAGGACGGCGCGCTGGTGCTGATCGACGCCGGTTGCGAGGTCGACGGCTACGCCTCCGATATCACGCGCACCTTTCCGGTGGCGGCGACGTTCTCGACCGTGCAGCGGGCCGTCTACGATCTCGTGCTCGCGGCCCACGCCGCGGCCTGTGAGGCAATCGCGCCGGGGCGCGAATGGCCCGAGGCCCACACCGCCGCGGTCCGGGTTTTGACCGAGGGGCTCGTCGATCTCAAGCTGCTGGACGGGTCCGTGGACGGCTTGATCGAATCGGGCGCCTACCGGCGCTTCTACATGCATCGGACCGGCCATTGGCTCGGACTCGACGTCCACGACGTGGGCGATTACCGGGTGGGGGACGCCCCGCGCGTGCTCGAGGTGGGGATGGTGACGACCGTCGAGCCCGGGCTCTATATCCCCGCGGCGCCCGACGTTCCCAAGGCCTTTCACGACATCGGTATCCGCATCGAGGATGACGTCTTGGTGACCAAGAGCGGCCACGAGATCCTGACCGATGCGCTCGCGCGGCGCGCCGACGACATCGAGGCCCTGCGGGCGGAGGCGCTGTGATGAGCGAGGCCTCTTATGACGTCGTGATCTGCGGGGGCGGCCTGGTCGGCACGAGCCTTGCCTTGAGCCTTGCGCACCTCCCGCTCACGATCGCGCTGGTGGATCCGGCCCCCAAGGCCCCGCGCCGACACCCCGACGACCGCACGTTCACCCTGGCCCAAGGCTCGAAGCGCGCGCTCGCCAAGCTCGGCGTGTGGGCGCGCCTGGCGCCGGCCAGTACCCACGCCCTGACCGAGATCGAGGTCTCGGATCGCGCCGGGCACTTCGGTCTCACCCATTTGCGTGCGGACGAACTCGGCGTCGAGGCCTTGGGCTACGTGACCGAGAACCGGGCGCTGCTCGCGGCCTTGTACGCAACACTCAAGACCACGGGCGTCCAATTGATCGCCGGGCGCTTCGCGGGGATGAGTGAGACGCCCGGCGCCGACGCGTCACGCATCGCCCTCGAGGGCGCGGACGGCCCGCTCGCGGTCCGCGCCCGCCTCCTCGTGGGCGCGGACGGCACGCACTCGGCGGTGCGCGCGGCCTTGGGCCTCGGCGTGCGGCAGCGCGATTACGGACGCGAGGCCCTGGTGACGAACGTCACGGTCTCATCGCCGCGCCCCCATACCGCTTTTGAGCGCTTCTCCCCACAGGGTCCCGTGGCCGCGCTGCCGCTCGCCGACGGGCGCTACACCTTCGTCGTGAGCCGCCGGGACGCCAAGACCTGGGAGGAGTGGCCCGAGGCGCGCTTTTGCGAGGCGCTCGAAGGCCTGTTCGGCCGGCGCCTTGGGCACCTCACGGCCTGCGGACGGCGGTTGCGATTCCCCCTGATCCTGCAAATCGCGACCCGCGCCCGGGGCGCGCGCACGGTCCTCGTCGGCAACGCCGCCCATACCCTGCACCCCGTGGCCGGCCAGGGGTTCAATCTCGGTTTGCGGGACGTCGCGCACTTAGCCGACGGCATTGCCGCGGCGGTGCGCGCGGGAGGGGATATCGGCGGCGAGGCCGTGCTCGCGGCCTACGAGGCGCAGCGCCAGCGCGACGTCCGCAACACCGTGGGCTTCACGGACGGACTCGTGCGGGTTTTCGGAAACGACTTCGGCCCACTCGTGATCGCGCGCAACCTGGCCTTGACGGCCGTCGACTGCCTGCCGTCCCTCAAGCGCGCGCTGGCGCTGCGGACCATGGGCCTCAAGCGACCCCTGCCCCGCCTCCTGAAGGGGCTTGCGCCATGAGCGCCGACTCCGACGTCGTGATCGTCGGTGCCGGAGCCGTGGGCTCGGCGCTCGCGACGGCGCTCGCGGTCCGCGGTCTGAACGTCGCTGTCATCGACGGCACCGACGCCGACTCGCGGACCGGGGAGACGATCCGCACGAGCGCGCTCACCAACGCCTCCTGCCGGTGGCTTTCCCACCACGGCCTGTGGCCGGCACCCGACGTGGAGACCGCGGCGCTCTCGGCCCTGCAGATCCTCGACGGCGACGGCCGCGGGCGTTTGCGTTTCGAGGGCCGGGATCTCGACAGCGGCCACTTGGGCGTGATCGTGCGCCACGGGGCCTTCGAGGCCCACCTGCGCGCGCGCGCCCGGAAGACCGTGGCCCGCTGGTTTCAGGAAACGGCGCAGGGTATCCGGATCGACGCCGCCGGCGCGCAGGTGACCGTGGCGGGCGGACAGACACTCAAAGCGCCGCTTCTGATCGCCGCGGACGGGGCGCGCTCGACCTTGCGCGAGCAATTGGGCGTGCCCGTGTGGCAACACCACTACGGCCAGATGGCGATCACCGCTGACATGGAACTCGGCGTTGCCCACGAGGGCGTCGCTTGGCAACGGTTCCTCGCAAGCGGCCCGATCGCGCTCCTGCCGCTTGCCGGCGCGCAGCGCGCCTCGCTGATCTGGTCGACCGCGCGCGCGGACGCCGAGCGGTTGCTGTCGCTCCCGGATGCGGACTTCGATGCGGCGGTGAACGCGGCCTTCGGTTCGGAACTCGGCCGACTGGCCGTGGCCTCCGCGCGCGCGGGCTTCCCGCTCACCGCGGCCCACGCCCATCGGTACGTCGGAAGCCGCTTCGCCCTCATAGGCGACGCGGCCCACCGCGTTCACCCCCTCGCGGGCCAGGGGGTGAATCTCGGTCTGGCCGATGCCGGGACCTTGGCTCACAACCTGATCGCGGCGCGCCATCAGGGCCGGGACCTCGGGGCCTTGCGGGTGTTGCGTCCCTACGAACGCGCGCGCAAAGGGGACAACCTCGCGATGTTGGCCGTCACACACCTCCTCAATCGCGCGTTCCCCGCGAGCGGACCCTGGCAACGGCTCCTGGCCGTCGGCCTGAACGTGACCGACACGCTCACGCCCCTCAAGACCCTGTTGATGCGCCAGGCCGGCTCGCTTGGCGACGATCCCCTGTAAGCGGCCCCCCGAACTGCCATGACGGGCGCCGGCACCGCTTGCTATCATCGAATCGTCCCCGGACCCGGGGGATAAACGACCGAACCGGAGACGACCATGGCCCTGGCCGGCGCCGAACATCAGGCGACGTTCCATACCGCGACCGATGAGGACGGGCGCACGAGCGTGGTCCTCACGGGCAGCTGGACGCTGCGCGGTATCGGCCGGCAGGCCCCCGCATTGACCGAGGCCCTGCGGCCGTACGTCGAACAGGCGCCGCATGTCGCCTGGGATTGCGAGGCCGTCGAGGCCCTCGACAACGTCGGCGCGCTCCTCCTGTGGCGCCTGCACGGTTTCACGAGACCCGATCACGTCCGGATCCGCGAGGAACACCGCGCGCTCTTCCGCCATTGGTCGGAACGCGTCACGCCGCCCACGCGCGAGACGCGCCGGCGTCCGACTCTCCTGTCCGTGGCGGCGCGCGCCGGAAAAGACCTCGTGTCCCATGCCCTCGGGTTCACGGAGCTCGTCGGGCAAGTGGTCCTCGATGTCATAGGGCTTGTCCGCGCGCCCGCACAAATCCCCTGGATCGAGATATCCGGGACCTTGTACGAGGCGGGCGTACGCGCGCTCGGCATCACCGCCTTGGTCGGCATCCTCGTCGGCGTCGTCATGAGCTACCTGTCGGCGCTCGAACTGCGCACCTTCGGCGCGCCCTCGTTTATCGTCAACATTCTCGGTATCAGTATCCTGCGCGAACTCGGGCCGCTGCTCGCGGCGATCCTGGTCGCGGGGCGCTCGGGGTCGGCGATGGCGGCCGAGCTCGGCGTCATGCGCATCACCGAGGAATTGGACGCCCTGAGCGCCATGGGCGTGTCGCGCACCGTGCGGCTCGTGATCCCGAAGATCCTGGCGCTCACGATCGGACTGCCGCTGCTCGTCATTTGGACCGACGCCATAGCGCTCGTGGCCGGCATGGTGACCGCGCACATCGCCCTCGGCATCAGCATCCCGGGATTCATTCACGCCATCCCTTCGGCCGTGCCGCTCATCAATCTCGTGCTCGGCATCGTCAAAGGCGCGGTCTTCGGGACCGTGATCGCCTTGGTCGCCTGCCATTTCGGGCTGCGCATCCTGCCCAATACCCAAAGCCTCGGGGCGGAGACGACAAACGCGGTCGTGACCGCGATCACCGCCGTGATCTTCGTCGACGCGATCTTCGCCGTGGTCTTCCGCAGTCAGGGTCTGCCCTGATGTCGGCCGTGGTCGAGTTGCAGGCGGTGTCGACCCGCTTCGACCAGCAACTGGTGCACGACCGCATCGATCTGCGCATCGCGCGCCACGACATCCTCGGGCTCGTGGGTGGATCCGGTAGTGGCAAAACGACGCTCATGCGTGAGATGATCGGGCTCGATGCCCCGACCGAGGGCATCGTGACATTGTTTGGCCGGCGTCTTTGCGATCTCCGTTCCGAGGAGCTGGCCAATCTGCGCCGGAGATGCGGTATCCTGTTCCAGGGAGGGGCGCTGTTCAGCGCCTTCACCGTATTCGACAATATCGCCTTCCCCCTGCGCGAATACCCTGGGATCGACACCGGCTTGATACGGGACCTCGTCTACATGAAGCTCGCGGCCGTCGGACTGAAGCCCGATGTCGCCGGGCGTCTCCCGGCGGAGCTGTCCGGAGGCATGGCCAAGCGTGTCGCGCTCGCGCGCGCCCTGGCCTTGGAGCCGGAGCTCTTGTTTCTCGATGAACCGACCTCCGGTCTCGATCCGGTGACCGCGCAGGGCTTCGTCGACCACCTCCACAACCTGCATCGCGAGCTCGGGTTCACCGCCGTCGTCATCACCCACGACCTCGACCTCATGCATGACTTGTGCACGCGGCTTGCGATCCTGGCCGACCACAAGCTCGTCGCGCTCGGCCCCCCGGACGAGGTCGCGCGGAACGATCATCCGTTCGTCGCCGCCATGTTCCACGGGGAACGCGGGCGGCGGGTGTTCGGGACGCCGCCATGAACAACCGCTCCTACGCCTTGCGCGCCGGGATTTTCGTGGCGGTCTTCGGCGCGGCGATATTCGCGGCCGCTTTGTGGATCGGCGGCGAGCACGCAAAGCGCGTGCCCTACATCGTCGTGACACAGGGCAACGTCTTCGGCCTGAAGGCCGAGTCGACAGTGTTTTTTCGCGGCATCGACGCCGGCATCGTGCGGCGCATCGCCGTCGACCCGCGCGATCCGCGGGCGATCGACATCACCATCCTCATCGCCAAGCGCATCCCGATCACCCGCGGCACCTACGCCGAGCTGCGGCTCCAGGGCGTGACCGGCCTTTCGGCCCTCGAGCTCAATACCACAAACGACCTCGCGCCGTTGCCGACCTCGCGCGCCCATCCCGCGCGGATCCCCATGCGCCCCTCGCTCCTGAATCGCCTGGCCAGCGCGGGCCGGGTCGCCCTGCACGGATTCAAGGGCATCACCGCGGCCTTGAACAAAACGCTCGACCGCACCAACCGCCGTCACTTGAGCGCCCTGCTCGCGCGCACGGACCGCGCGGCGCGCGCGCTTCCGGGCCTGATGGCGCACGCCGACAAGACCCTGCGGAATATCACGCGCTTGACGAATGAAACGCGTCTGCTGGGACGGCGCGTCCGCACGCTGGTTGCGACCGGGCAGAGCGCCGGCAACATCGTGGTCACCCGCACCCTACCGAGGCTCGACCGCGCCATCGATCGCCTCGCCGCGGCCGCGCGCGCCGTCAAGCGCCTGAGCCGATCCCTCCATCACCACCCGCGCGAACTGTTGCTGGGCGCCCGGCCGCTGCCGCCCGGGCCCGGCGAGCCCGGGTCCGGGCGCTAAACCCTCACGTATCGGGAGATAGGGAGACCTCATGAGAACACGCCGCCTCCTCGGGATCGCCCTCGCGCTGGCGGGGCTTGTCGGTTGCAGCGTCTTCCCCGCGCGCCCGCCGGAACGGCTGGTGCTGCACGATTTCGGGCCCGCGCATAGCCCGCAGAAGAGAGGCGTGCCGGTCTTCATCCACGTCCGCGCCCCCTCCTGGCTCGCCGGGACGCGCATTCCCTATCGCCTGCTCTACCGCGACCCGACCGCGGTCCGCGTCTACGCGGACAATCGCTGGCTCGCCTCGCCCGGGGCGCTTTTGAAGGCGCGCATCCGCCAGCACCTCGGCATGGGCCCCTACGCCGGGGCCCCGCAACGGACGCTTTTGCGGCTTGTCCTCCATATCGCGCGCTTCGGCCAGTCGTTTCGGACGCCGGAGAGGGCCGCGGTCCATCTCACCGTCCGCATGCGGCTCTATCGGGTCGCGACCGGGGCCCTGCTCGGCTCGAAGACGCTTGCGTTGCATGCGTCGTGCGCGCCCAACGTCAGCGGGGCGGTCACGGGCCTGAGCGCGCTTGGGCGCAAGGCGGCGCGGGCGGCGGCACGCTTCGTGCGCGCGCGCTCACAACCCTAGCTCTTTGAGTTTGCGCGTCAGTGTGTTGCGCCCAAGCCCCAGACAGCGGGCCGCGTCCTGCTTGCGGCCCCCGGTGTGGGCGAGCGCGGCCTCGATCAGGGCACGCTCGAAGTCGGCATTGAGGTCGGCGTAGATCCCGCGCTTGCCCAGCACCAGATGATGATCCACGATGCGCCGCAGCTCGGCGCGCCAATCGGCCACCGCCGGTTCCGGGCCGCCCTCCTTCATGTCGGGCGCGAGGTCGTTGATGGCGATGGTGCGCGCCGGCGCCATGACCGTGAGCCAGCGACAGGCGTTCTCGAGCTGGCGCACGTTGCCGGGCCACGGCAGCTGCACGAGGTAGCGTTCGGCCTCCGGGGTCAGGCTTTTGGTCGCGACCTTGAGCTCAAGCGCCGCGGCCGCCAGAAAATGCCGCGCAAGCCGCGGGATGTCCTCGCGCCGCTCGCGCAGCGGCGGGACCTGGATGCGGATCACGTTCAAGCGATGATAGAGGTCCTCGCGAAAATGTCCCTCCGCCACCCGCTGTTCGAGGTCCTGATGAGTGGCCGCGATCACGCGCACGTCGGTGCGCACCTTGTCGAGGCCGCCCACCCGATAAAACTGCCCGTCCGCCAAGACCCGTAGGAGGCGCGTCTGAAGATCGAGCGGCATGTCGCCGATCTCATCCAAAAACAACGTGCCCCCGTCGGCCTGCTCGAAACGCCCCCGGCGCTGGTTGAGCGCGCCGGTGAACGCGCCGCGCTCGTGCCCGAAGAGTTCCGATTCGAGCAGGCCCGCGGGGACCGCGGCGATATTGATGGCAATGAAGGCGCGCGCGGCGCGCGGGCTGTGGTTGTGCAGCGCCCGGGCCACGAGTTCCTTGCCGGTCCCGGATTCGCCGGTCACGAGCACCGTCATATGGGAGGCGGATAGACGCCCGATGGCCCGGAAGACCTCCTGCATCGCGGGCGCGGCGCCCAGGATCTCGGGGGTCGAGACCGGGTGGGTCTCGTCCGGGGCGCTTCGCGCGCGCGCGTGGTCGATCGCCGAGCGCACCAGACGCACAATGTGATCGACATCGAAGGGTTTCGGGAGGTACTCGAAGGCCCCGCCCTGGTAGGCGGCGACCGCGCTGTCGAGGTCGGAGTGGGCCGTTATAACGATCACCGGCAGCGCGGGCCGCGTCCGGCTCAGGTGTTCCAGGAGCTTGAGGCCCGAAAGACCGTTCATGCGGATGTCGGTCACCACGACGTCGGGGGTGTCTTGGTGCAAGGCCGCGAGCGCCTCGCGGGCCGAGGCAAACGACCGGACACGGACGCCGCCCTCTGCGAGGGCGCGTTCGAGCACCCAGCGCATCGATTCGTCGTCGTCGATCACCCAGGCGTTATCGGACGGGTTCATGACATCTCCCTACGGTCCCCAAGTCCCTGCCGGCGCCCCGTGCGCGCGTTTCGCGGACCGACGGCGAGTGGCCGACAAGCGGCAGGAACACACTGAACACGGTTTTCCCGGGACGGCTCGTGTATTCGATCAGGCCACCGTGACGGCGCACGACGTCCTGGGCGATGGACAAACCGAGCCCCGTGCCCTCCGCGTGACCGGTCACCAGCGGATAAAAGAGCGTATCGCGCAAGGCCTCCGGGACGCCGGGGCCGTCGTCCTCGACCTCGGCGCGCACGACGAGGCGGTGGCGGGCGAGCCCGATGGTGAACTGGCGCTCCACGCGCGTGCGCAAGGTGACGCGGGCGCTGCCCGCCTGCAGGGCGTTGCGCGCGAGGTTCAGGATCGCCTGCACGAGACGGTCGGGGTCGCCGACGAACTCCGGTAGGCTCGGGTCGTAATCGCAGACGAACGCCGTACCCGGGCCGGCCTCCGCCTGGACGAGGGTGCGGACGTGTTCGAACACCCGATGAATGTTGACGAGGGTCTCGCGGTAAGGGCGATGGGGTCCGGCTATGCGGTCGACGAGGGCCTGAAGGCGGTCGGCCTCGCGAATGATCACGCGTGTGTATTCCCGATCCGCCTCGGGCAGCTTGCGCTCGAGCAATTGCGCCGCCCCGCGCAAGCCGCCGAGCGGGTTCTTGATCTCGTGGGCCAGACCCCGGATGACGGCGCGCTGAACCTGGTGGCGGCCGAGCAGGCCCTCCTCCTCGGCGAGCCGCCGGAGGCGATCGACCTCGTTCAGCTCGAGCAAAAGGGCGTTAGGCCCGGTATCGCCGAGGCCCAAAGCGGAGACCGTGACATCGACTGCGATCTCGCGCCCGGGCAAGGGGAGGGGCAGGCCCCTGCGGGTGAAACTATGGCCGGTCTGGAGGGTCTCTCTGAACAAGGCCGCGATGGCCTCCGTCTGGGGCCACAGGCGGGTCAGCGGTTGCCCGAGCATCTGCTTGGTGCTGAGCTCAAAGAGCATCTCGGCCGCCGGGTTGGCCGCAAGCAGGCGGACGTGGGCGTCCGCCACGACCACGGCGGTCCTCAGGGTCTCGACGATCTCGGCGGCATCACGCATCGCGACCTCCCCAAGAGCAAGATCCGCGCCAGCGCAAGGCGCACCGAACGGGCCTGCGGTCCGCGTGTTATGCCCCAAACCGTAGCACATGCCTCATTTTGGTGCAAACGCGCCTCTTGCTATAAATAGCAATGACTCTTATTATTGTTACCAATCTCTTTAGGACCCCTTATGGCAAACGTCCGCCGGATCTCGGATACCTGGTCCCAACCCTGGCTCGTGGCGCTCGCGGTCATCGGCCCGGGGCTTGTGGTGATGCTCGCCGACACCGATGCCGGGAGCGTCATCACCGCCGCCCAGAGCGGCGCGCAATGGGGCTACAAGCTCCTCCTTTTGCAATGGGTCCTGGTGCCGATCCTCTACATCGTGCAGGAATTGACCGTGCGTCTCGGGCTTGTGACCGGGAAGGGGCACGGGGAACTCATCGCCGAGCGCTTCGGTGTCGGCTGGGCGTGGCTGTCGGTCGGGACGCTGGCCTTGTCTTGCCTTGGGGCCCTGCTGACCGAGCTGAGCGGCATGGCGGGTGTGGGTCTGCTCTTCGGGATCCCGCGGGTGGTGACGATGCTGATCCTGGTGAGCGGCCTGATCGTCATGGTCTGGACGGCCTCCTACGCCGGGGTCGAGCGCGCGGCCCTGGCGGTCGGGGCGTTCGAATTCGCTTTCATCCTGGTCGCCTTTCGGACCCATCAGAACGTCGCACACCTCCTGCACAACAGCCTGCATATCCCGTTTCACGACCCGCAGTACCTCTACTTGGCGGCCGCCAACGTGGGTGCTGTCATCATGCCGTGGATGGTCTTCTACCAACAATCCGCGGTCGTCGATAAGGGGCTGCGCGAGTCCCACCTGCGGCTTGCGCGCATCGACACGGCGATCGGCGCCGTGATCACGCAGCTCATCATGTCCGCGGTCCTGGTGGCGACCGCGGCCACGATCGGGCGCACGGCGCCGCACGCACCGCTCGACACCGTTCAGGAGATCGCCAAGGCCATGACCCCGTTCCTCGGCCAGCGCACCGGGCGGCTGCTGTTCGCGCTCGGCATGAGCGGGGCGGCGGTCGTGGCCACGATCGTCGTGTCGTTGACGGCCGCGCGCGGGGTCGGCGAGGTCATGGGCTTCAAGCACTCGCTCGAACACCACCCGCGCGAGGCCCCGTGGTTTTACGGGATTTATACCGTACTCCTGATCGCAGGCGGCGGGATCGTCGCCTCGAACGTGAACCTCGTGTCGCTGGGCGTGGCCATGGAAGTGATGAACGCCCTGTTGTTGCCGGTGGTGCTCGGCTTTTTGTATCTGCTGGCGCGCCATGCCCTCCCGGGACGCTTGCGCCTCCAAGGCCGCTATGCGCGCTTCGTGCTCGCGGTTCTCGTGCTCACCGCGGGCTTCGGGCTGTACGCCGCCTTTAACGGCATCGTCGCCGCGTGATCCGACCTTCGGGCGCTCCCCACGGGCGGTGCGCGCGTCTACAGTGGTCGCCAATAAGGCAACCAGCGCTCTTCCAAGGAATGAGCCTGAAACGCCCCCGCTGGCGGGGGCTTGTCGAATAGGCCAGACCGGGGGCGTCGGGCCACACCGGCGCCCCCTCCTGATTGCGCCGCGTCACAGCGCCAGATCGACACCCTCACGCAAGAGCAGCCGCCGCTTCATGGTCGGGCCGCCGTCGGAATACTGACCGAGGCGCCCGCCGTGTGCGATCACGCGGTGGCAGGGAATGACGAACGGCAGGGGGTTGCGCGCGAGCGCCGAACCGACGGCGCGCGCCGCGCGTGGCTGTCCGATGGCAGCGGCGATCTGCCCGTAGGTGCGGACAGAGCCCTTCGGGATCGCGCGCACCGCCGCGAGGACCCGGCGCTGAAACGCGCTTAAGGCGGTGAGATCGAGTGGGCCCGCGTAGGACTCCTGGCGATCGATCACGGCGCGCAAAAGCGCGGCGAGGGCCGGGGGCGGGGTCTTGGCGTATACGAGGTCGGCGCGTGCGGTCGCCGCGACCCAGGCGCAGAAGGCCGGTGCGGGGTCGCGGGAGAGAAAGGAGGGTAAAGCGCCCTCATAGGCGACGCGGATCGTGCCGATCGCGGTTGCGAGCGCGCTCCACGTCAGGCACCGCCGGCCGCTAGTCGTCATGACGCGGCCCGAAGGCGATGAGCGCGGCGCCGGAGCGCCGGGCGAGGGCGATCCCCATGGCGACATAGGCGAGAAAGGCGTAGGCCGAAAACGCCATCGCGCCGCGCGCGCCCCAGAGGTTCTCGCCGAAGACCGTGGCGAGCAAGGGCACGGCGAAGACGAGCGCGGCCCAGGTCGCAGCCGACGGCCGAAGGCCCCGCCGCCTCCGCCACCCGAAGACCGCGAGTGCGGCGAGCACGTAGATGACGATAAACCCGAGCGCCGTAAAGACCCCGAAGACCCCGACGATGGCAAGCGGCGACCACGCCAGGGCGCCCGCGAGCCCCGCGAACGCGCAGCTCGCGGCCCCGAGCCCGTTGAGCGCCACGGCCGGCGTGCCGTGGCGGCCGATGGTCCCGAGCCTAGCCGGCAGGACGCGATGGCGGCCCATGGAGTAGAGGAGGCGGCTCAAGCTGTTCAGGGTGGCAATGGCGGCGCTGAAGGCAGCAATCGCCATGGCGAGATCGGAGAACACGGCGAGCAGCGGGTCGCCCGCGCGCAAGGCAAGCACCCCGAGCGGCGCCTCGGTGCGCGCAAGAAGGGCCGGGTCATTGCCGAAGCCCGCCATCTCCGCGTACGCCATGAACACGTAAAACCCGAGACTGAAGACCACCGCGGCAATGATGGCGCGCGGAATCGTGCGCCTTGGCGCGCGGCCCTCGCGCCCGAAATTGGCGGCGGTCTCGAAGCCGCCGTAGGCGAGGACACTCAAGGTCATGGCGCGAAAAAACGGGCCGAGGGAAAAGGCCGCCTGCCATTGGCGAGGATCAGACGCCCCGACGCGGGATAGCGTGACCATGGCGATTGCGAGGATGATCAGCAGCGACACGGCCTCGATCGCAAGACTGGCGCGCGCCGCGACCTCCACGTCGCGGAGCGTGAGCCGCCAGGCCGCGAGCGCGCAGGCGACGGCCGGCAAGGGCCAGGGACAGGAGACGCCCCACACGCGCAGGCCTTCGCTGAGAAAGAGGCCCGCGAGGATCGGGGCCGCAAGCAGGGCGCCGAGGTAACCCCCGAGCATGGACCAGCCGCTCACCACCCCGGCGAGCGGGTGCAGAGTGGTGCCGATGGAGACGAACAGCGAGCCCGCGGCGGGGACGGCACGCGCGAGTGCTGCCACCTGCAGCGCGACGAGCCCCATCAGGAGGCCGACCGCGAGATACACGGCCCACGTCCACAACCCGCCCTCGGCCGCGACCAGCGACACGGTCACGGTCGCCATGGCCGAGGGCGTGATATTGGCAAGCGTGTGCCCGAGGATCTCGGCGAACGGGACCCGGCCGGGCGCAAGGCCCGCGGGCTCGTCCGGCCTCACGGGGCCGCGACGCCAGTCGGCCGGGGCGGCGACAAGCGAGGCGGGGCGGTCAAGGCTCCGATTGGTTGATGAGCGCCTCGGCGATCGCGGCCACGGGCCCGATGATCGCAAGGCAATCCATGTAATACCAGAACATCGGCAGGCGAATCAGCATATGCATGGCACGGCTCCGGGTACACGCGATGGGGAGAGTGTAGCGGAGGAGCGCGCCCGTCACTAGGGGCGCTCACGCCCGGGCCTTCAAAAGCGCCGCGAACACCTCTTTCAGGGCCAGTCTCTGGCTGCGCGGAAGCTCCATCCACATGCGCGCCACCGCCAGGGCCTCGTCGCTCAAGGCCGGCGATGCGCGGTAGGTCTCGCGCGACTCACCGAGGCCGACCGGGTCCACCGGTCCCTCGCCCAGCAACAACCACTCCGGATTGACCTCGAGGGCATGGGCGATCTCGAACACGTTCCGGGGCCGCCGGACATGCCCGCCTTCGATGAATTGGATGGCCTGCGGCCGCAGCCCGACGCGCCTGGCCAGTTCGGATTGCGAAAGACCGAGTCGTTCGCGGGCATATCGCAGGCGCTTGGCCAGGGTGTCCATGGCAGGAGTCTACAAAATGACGCCCGCGCAAGCCTTGCCAATAAGCTTGGCGCTACAATAGACTCGGGTTATGCCTCCGGTCCCGGAACGTCAGTATCTCGCGACCCATCTGCGCCGCGTGCGCGCCGCGCGCGGTCTGACGCAGGACGACATCGCGACTCTGAGCGGTATCAACCGCGCTTACCTGAGCGATCTCGAGAATCGTAAGCGCAACATCGGCATCGACTGCCTGGCACGGCTCGCCGCGGCCCTGGACATCCCCGCGGCGGCCCTTTTGGCCGCCATCGAGGAATCCCCCAAAGACCGGCAATGAGGCCCGCGAGGCCTAGCGCCCCGCGCTCTTGGCGGCGATCTCCTCGAGCTTGCGGGCGCGGATCACCTGGCCGTCGAGGCCCGCCTCCTTGGCGCTCGCGCCGTAGGCGACGGCCATCAGCTGGCTGTAATACGTAACCGGGATATTGAACTTCGTCCCGTAGCGCTTATTGATCTGCCCCTGATAGACCTCGACATTCATCTGGCACACGGGGCAGGGCGTCACGATCATCTCGGCGCCGTGGTCGTAGGCCGATTCGATGATCTTCTTGATCTGCGCCTGGCTCTTCTCGGGTTCCGAGAATGCGAGCGCCCCGCCACAGCACGTGACCTTCTGATCGTATTTCTCGACCGGCTCGGCGCCCATGACCTCGACCAATTTATCGAGATACTTCGGGTTCTCGAACGACTCGCCCGCGATGCCGAAGGGGCGGTTCGTCTGACAGCCGACATAGCCCGCGAACTTGATGCCCTCGAGCGGCTTCACCACCGGTTTTTTCAGCTCGTCGTAGCCCAGGTCCTCGATCAGGACCTCCACCATGTGGCGTACCTGCTGTTCACCCTTGTACTCGAGATTCATGCCGGCCTCGCGCAGGGCCTCGTTGGTCTCGGCGAGCAGCCCGGGGTCGTCCGCCAGCCGATCCTTCGTCTCGCGCGCGCCGAGCCAGCACGCGGCGCACGTCGCCACCACGTCCTGACCCTTGTTGACCTGTTCCGAGATCGCGAGATTGCGCGCGTTCATGACATGACGCGGCAGCTCGCCGCCTTCGGCATAACCGATCGACGCCCCGCAACAGTTCCAGTCCGGGATCTCGTTCAGCTTCACGTCGAGCGTCTTGCACATCGCCTCCACGGAGACCATGTAGTTGGAGGCAGACGTCAGGCGCTCGGACGAGCAGCCGGGATAAAAGGAATACTCTTTTCTGGCCATATGATACCCCTCAGGCGGCAAAGCCTTTGCGTCGGTCCTCGATTTCCCGTGCCTTCTTCAGCATGCGATGGATACCCTTGGTATCCTTGCACCCCTTGTGGGTGACGAATCCGAGCGGGTTGAGACGGCGCGCCTTCAGCATGCCGAGGCCTATGTCCTTCATGCTCCAGGCCTTCTCCACGCCATTCTTGAATCCGTCCATGAAGTACAGCCGCAGCGAAAGCTCGATTTCGTTGACGCGCCCCGACTTCACGATATTGTCCCAGAAGATCTTCGCGAACCGCCGGGTCGGATTCATCTTCGGGGCGAGCCCGAGCCTGTGCGCGTAATTCGCGAGCCCGTGCATGATATGCGTGATGGGCAGCTCGCGCGGACAGCGCACGATGCAGTTGTAGCAGGAGGTGCACATCCACATCGATTCGCTCTTCAAGACCTCGTCGCGCTTGCCCGCGCGAATCATCATGAAGATCTCCTGCGGCGGATGCTCCCAGGCCGGCCCGAGCGGACACGAACCCGAGCACACACCGCACTGCATGCACATCTTGACCCAGCGGCCTTCCTCGACGTTCGCCTCGACTTCCTTCAAGAAGTTGCTGCGGTACTCGTTCACCATTGTCGTGTTGAGATCGCTCACACTGCCTCCTAAAAGCCCTTGAAGGGGCTCATGCCAATCTCTTGGATCTTGGCCGCGTAGTCGTTGATGAGTTGCGGGACGCGCTCCATGTCGGTGATGGCGACCTCGAGGTTACGGACCCGATCGGCCTCGAGATTCAGGTTTTTGAGCGTGTCGTCGATCTTGCTCATGCGGTACGCGGCCAGCTCCGAACCCTTCACGAAGTGGCATTGGTACTCATCGCCGTGCTTGCAGCCCATCAGCATCACGCCGTCGTAGCCGCTGTTCAAGGCGTCCGTGATCCAGATCGTATTGACGGACCCAAGACACCGCACCGGGATCGTGCGCACGAAAGCGCTCGATACGCGCCGGTTCACGCCCGCCATGTCGAGCGCCGGGTAGGCGTCGTTTTCGCAAGCCAACAACAGGATACGCGGCTTTTCCGAAAATTCATCCGGCACGTCGACCGCCTTGATCTGGGAACCCACGCTATCGATCGAATAGTTCTCGAACGAGATCACGCGCACCGGGCAGGCGCCCATGCAGGTCCCGCACCGCCGGCAGCGCCCTTCATTGAACTGCGGATAACGCTGCTCGTCCTCGTCGATCGCCCCGAACGGGCACTCGACCGTACAGCGCTTGCACTGCGTGCAGCCCTCGCGGCGGAAGGTCGGAAAGCTGAGATCGCCGGAACGCGGGTGGGCGGCGCGCCCGAGGGCCGCGTTCTCCACCTCCTGGATCGCCTTCAGGGCGGCGCCCGTCGCGTCATCCATCGCCTGCGCGATATCCATCGGCCGGCGCACGGGCCCGGCCGTATAGATGCCGGTCCGCCGGGTCTCGTACGGGAAGCAGATGAAGTGCGAGTCCGTGAAGCCGTATTTCAGCTGCGGGACGTCCGGGCCCTGACGGTAGGTCAGATTGAGCACCGACACCGCGTGCTCGACGGGCTTGTCGTCGACATCGGTCGCGTCCGCGGGGATGTCGATGTTGACGCCCGAGTTCGGCACCTGGCCGGTCGCGAGCACCACCAGATCGACGCCGGCCATGGTCGCGGCCGGCTCGTCCAGGATCAGGTCGTGGAACTTCACGACCGCCGAGCCATCCCCCGCCGCCTCGACCCCCGAGACCTTGCCCTTGGTAAAGGTCACGCCCTTTTTCTGTGCGCTGCGGTAGAAGTCCTCGCCGTTACCCGGGGTACGCAGGTCGGTGAAGAGAACGACCGTGTCGATATCCGGGTTCTGGTCCTTGAAATACATCGCCTGCTTCATGCTCGTGTTACAACAGTGCCCGGAGCAATACCGCAGATGGGTCCCGCTCGCGTCCCGCTGGCCCGCGCACTGCACGAACACGACGCTTTTGATCTCGCGGCCGTCGGAGGGCCGGCGCATGGGCTCGCCCTTGGCGGCCGCGGCCAGCGCCAGGGCCTCGAGGCCGGATTGATCCACGACGTTCGGGCTCTTGCCGTAACCCAATTCCGGCAAGCGGCTCGCGTCATAGGGGGTGAACCCGCTCGCCATCACGATCGCGCCGACGTTCTCGGTCTGCGTCTGGCCACTCTCGGTCGTGATGTCGACGCTGAACTGGCCGGGGGCGCCGCTCGTGCGCGTGGTGGTGGCATGGAGAAACACCGTGATGCGCGGCTCGTTCGTGACCGCCGCCACCAGATCCTCGACCCCGGTCGGCTGCGGGTCGCTGTAGGGCTCGCGAAACGGCACGCGCTTGAAGAGCTTGGCCATGACGCCCCCGAGTGCCGCGGTCTTTTCCACCAGCAGCACATCGTAACCCGCGCGCGCGGCCTCGAGCGCCGCCGTCATCCCCGTGACGCCGCCGCCCACGACCAGGATGCGCTTGTTGGTACCGACCGCCGCATTGGGTGTCGGCGCCACGACCTTCTTCGCCTCGGCGCAGCCCATGCGCATGTAATCCTCGGCCATCTCCTGGGTCAGCTCGCGCGCCTCGTCGGTCGCGGGCTGCGACCAGATGACCTGCTCGCGCAGATTGACGCGCGATACGGCCACCGTCGGGAAGTGGAAGGCCTCGGCCTTGGCGCGCCGCGAGCAGGCGCCGATGACCACGCGGTTGACCCCTTCCTCGTCGATGTCCTTCTGGATCATGGCCACACCCTGGGCGTTGCACAGGAACTCGTGCTCCCGCACGATGTGCGCCTTGCCCTCCTTTTGTGCGACCTGCGCGAGCGCCTTGGTGTCGAGCCGCTCGCCGAGACCGCACCCCTGGCACACGTAAGCCCCGATCTTCATGTCCGCCATAATCCTAACCCTCCGCCTTGGCTACGCGGTTGACGACCTGGACGGCGCGCAGGACGCTGGCCGTGGCGCTTTGCACCGAGCGGTTCACGTCGAGCGCGTTCGCCGCGCAGCCGGCCCCAAAAATCGCCCCATTGGGGCCGTTGACCTCGATAAATCCGCTCGCATCCACCGCGACGTCCGCGATGCGGCGCACGTCCACGCTCGGCTCCATGCCCACCGCCAGCACACACAGGTCGTGGCGGTTGTCGTAACGATGGTAGCCTTCGGTATCGACACCGTGCAGGATCACATCGCCGGTTGCCTCATCCTCGGTGATGTTGGCGACCTTCGACTTGATGAATTTCACCGTCGAATCGGCTTGCACCTTCTGGTAGAAATCCTCGAAGCGGTCGATGGCGCGAATATCGATGTAGTAGATGCTGGACTGCGCGTCGTCGCCGAAGCGCTCGCGCATGTAGGTGGTCTGCTTCAGGGACGCCATGCAGCAGATTCGCGAGCAGTGCGTCAGGTGGTTCCTGTCGCGCGAGCCCGCGCACTGGATAAAGGCGACGTTCTTCGCCTCTTTGCCGTCCGAGGGCCGCAGGATGCGTCCGCCCGTCGGGCCGCGCGTGTCGGCCAGGCGCTCGAATTCCACGCTCGTAATGACATTGGCGTAGCGATCGTAGCCGTAGGGCTGAATCTTGGCCGCGTCATAGGGGCGCCACCCGGTGGCCCAGATGATCGCGCCGGCGCTGAAGGTCACGGTCTCGGGCTTCATGTCGAGATCGATCGCGTCGTAGCGGCAGGCGTCCTTGGCCTTTTGCGCCTCCTCGGTGCCGATGAGGGACGGGTCGATCACATAGCGCTGGGGATGGGCCATGGTAAACGGCAGGTACGCGGCCTTCATCCGGCTCAGGCCGTAATCGAAGGGGTTGTCGATCTCGGCGGTCACGGCCTCGGCACACGCCCCGCAGGCCGTGCAATTCTCGTTGACGAACCGCGGATGGAGGGTCGCCGTCACCTGGTAATTGCCGGCCTCGCCCGTGACCTTCTGAACCTCGGCCAGGGTGAGGACCTTGATGCGCCGGTTGCCGCGCAGGCGACGCAGGTTGATTTCCATGCCGCAGGTGGGGTGACAGAGCTTGGGGAAATACTTGTAGAGCTGGCTCACGCGACCCCCCAGGGACGGGGCGCGCTCCAGGAGAATCACGTCCTTGCCCGTTTCCGCCGCCTCCACTGCCGCGGTCATTCCGCTGATGCCGCCACCGATCACCACGATGGTTTCGTTTGTCGCTACTACGTCCGCCATTCAACAACCTCCTCGAAGGGTGGCGTTCGCCAAAGCTAGCCAGGGGCTTATGCCAGGGAGAGGCCGATCGTTATCCATGTCGCGTCACGCCCAGATCCCGCCTGTCGCCACGGGGGCATTGTCTATACCACCATAGAAAATAGGCCTTTTGGGAAGACCTATTCAGACGGTGTGGCGCCGGCACGAGAGAGGGATCCCACGCCGAAAAATAGCGGGTATTGTGGAAGAGGGCCGCTGGCGCGTCAATGATTTTTTGGTTGGCCGGCGTCTTTTGGCATACTCTAGGACCCGTCTTCGCCATTCGCCAAAGAGGAGCCGTGAAAGCACGCATTGCCCCATCCGAAGGGCTCTTGGTCAAAGAGGAGCCCTATTACGAGCCGCACGGCGGCGAGATCGCGCTCTTCGAGGGCGCCTACCAGAACCGCATTCCGGTGCTCCTCAAGGGGCCCACGGGCTGCGGCAAAACGCGCTTCATGGAACACATGGCGTGGCGCCTCAAGCGACCGCTCATCACCGTATCCTGCCACGACGACCTGACGGCGTCGGATCTCGTCGGCCGCTATCTCATCAAGGGCGGCGAAACCGTCTGGATCGACGGTCCGCTCGCCCACGCCGTGCGCGCGGGCGGCATCTGTTACCTCGATGAGGTCGTCGAGGCGCGCAAGGACACGACCGTCGTCATCCATCCGCTGGCCGACGACCGGCGCGTCCTTCCGGTCGAAAAGACCGGTGAAGTCCTGACGGCGCCGCCCGAGTTCCTGCTCGCGATCTCCTACAACCCAGGGTATCAAAGCGTGCTCAAGGATTTGAAGCAGAGCACGCGGCAGCGATTCGTGGCGCTCGAGTTCGACTACCCAAGCCCGGACCTCGAGCAACGCATCGTCGAACACGAGAGCGGCGTCGGCGGCGAGGTCGCGGCCAAGCTCGTCAAATTCGCGCAGATGACGCGCAACCTCAAGGGCAGCGGCCTGGAAGAGGGCGCCAGCACGCGCCTTCTCGTGCATGCCGGGAAACTCATGACCCACGGCATCGACCCGCGCGCCGCCTGCCGTGGCGCGATCGCCCAGGCCCTCACCGACGACCCGGAAATGCTCGGGGCGATCCAGGAGTTGAGCGCTTCGCTCTTTTGACCGCGCGGCGCAATGCGGCCTCATCCAGGTGATAGCGGCAGATCTCGCGGCCGTCCGCGACCAAGACCGGCACGAGCGAGCCGTAACGCTCCTCGAGCCGCGGGTCGCTGTCGACGTCGATCCGGGTCACGGTGAGGGCGAGCTCCACGGCCAGCGGCTCAAGGGCCTGGTACAGAACATCGCACAGATGGCAGTAAGGGCGGTGATACAAAACGATCTCCATGCGCCCAGTGTAACAGGAGCCGGGCGTCATGCAGCGGGATGGACTCGGACATGGACACACGCACACCTTTGACGGCGGCTGAGCTCGAGGACTGGCTCGACGAGGAGCTGGACGCGGTGCTGTCGATACGGCGCACCGCGCACACCCAGGCCCTGGCGCTGTCCGCGCTCGCGCGCGGACAGCAGGAGTTCGCGCGCCACTGGATTTCGGTGATCGCCAAAACCAACCCGGAGCTCGCCTTCCATTTCGCGACCCACGTCTCCGAGGCCATGAAGCGGATGGCCCAGGAGGACGCCGAGGCCTGGATCATCGAGGCCATGGACGTCTACGACAAGATGGGCCTGTATCCGGCGATCGCGGTGCTCGCGGATATCGGCACGTTCGCGCGGGCGAGCCAAGAGAAGAGCCGCGCCGTGACCCTCGAGGCGGTCGCGCCCATGCTGGGTCTCTTTCTGCAGGGCCTCTCGGGTCGCAGACTGAAGATCGAGGCCCATGAGCGGACCTTCACGGACACAACGACTGTGTTTCTGCCGGCCAAGATCGCGCAGCTGCCGACGGCGGCCGACAACGCGCGCCTTTATAAAATCACGGCCGCGCACTTGTGGGCGCAGGCCTGGTTCGGGACCTTCCAAGGCGATCGCCCGCGGCGGCTCGCGGAACACTGCCAGCGGTTCCCGAACCCCGACGAGGCGCTCCTGCTCTTCCACGCGCTCGAGACCGCACGCCTCGACGCCTGCCTCGCGCGCGCCCTGCCGGGCCTGCATCGCGAACTGCTGGCGTTGCGCACCGAGCGCACTGAAACCCCGGCCTTTCAGGCCCAGGTCGCGCGCCTCGAGGCCCCCGGGGCGAGCGTCGATGAGACCTACGAGGCCCTGGACGCGCTCTTCGGACAAAGCCCGCCCGAGCCGCGCCGCTATCAGGGGAGCCTCGACGCCGAGGCGGTGGCCGCGGCCATGGAGGAACGCCTGGAGCGGGAACGCACGGCCTTGCAGACGGCCTTGAAGGACCTCCTGCCGGAACCGCCACCGCCGCCCGAGACCGAGGGGGACGCGCCGAAACGGCGGTTCGCGGTGCATCGCGAATCCGATCGCGAGCCGGTCTTGTTGTGGGACGGCCAGCCGCTGGCGGCGCCCCCCGAGGTCCGCGCCCTGTTGCGTTCGATCGGCCAGGATCTCGGGGACATCCCCGATGAGTACCTGGTGCCCGCCGGCGACGGACCGCCCGGCGCCGAGGCCCAGAGGCGTCCCGAGGATGTCTGGAAGGGGACCTACCACGAGGAAGGCGCCTACCTCTACAACGAGTGGGACCACCGGCGCCGGCACTATCGCAAGGACTGGTGCGTGTTGCGGGAGGTGGACGTCCACCCGGTCGCGGAGCCCTTCGTGGCCGAGGTCTTGCGCAAGTACAGCGGGCTGTCGGCGCGCTTGCGCAAGACCTTCGAGGCCCTGCGCGGCGAGAACGCGGTACAGCGCCGCCAGAAACACGGCGACGACATCGATTTCGATGCCTTCGTCGAGGCCTTCGCGGACTGGCGGCGCGGGCGTGAACTCTCCGAGCAGGTGTTTTTGCGCAACCGGCGGCTTGCGCGCAATATCGCCGTGATGTTCATGGTCGACATGAGCGGATCGACCAAGGGTTGGATCAACGACGCCGAGCGCGAATCCCTGGTGCTCTTGTGCGAGGCCCTCGAGATCCTGGGCGACCGCTACGCCATCTACGGCTTCTCGGGCATCACCCGCAAGCGGTGCGAGATGTATCGCGTCAAACGCTTTCACGAGCCCTACGACGATACCGTCCGCGCGCGGATCACGGGCATCAAGCCCCAGGACTACACGCGCATGGGCGTCGCGATCCGGCACCTCTGCCGGCTCTTGAACGACGTCGAGGCCCGCACCAAGCTCCTTATCACCCTATCCGACGGCAAGCCCGACGACTACGACGGCTACCGCGGGGAATACGGGATCGAGGATACGCGCCAGGCCTTGCTCGAGGCGAAGCAGGGCGGCATCCACGCCTTTTGCATCACCATCGATCACGACGCCCACGATTACCTGCCGCATATGTACGGGGCGGCCAATTACGTCCTGGTGGATGACGTGCGCAAGCTCCCGCTCAAGATCTCCGACATCTACCGCCATCTGACGAGCTGAACCGGCGGAAGGGGCCGGCGCGGACTACACTGTCCTCGTGGACAGACCCAAACTCGCGTTGGTGATGTCGGGCGGGGGCGCCCATGCCGCCTACCAGGTGGGGGTGTTGCGCGCGCTCGTGCGCATTCTACCACGGCACGCCCCAAACCCCTTTTCAATCTACTGCGGCACCTCGGCGGGCGCCATCAACTGCGCCACGCTTGCCGTCCACGCCGATGACCTGCGCGCGGGCGTGCGCCGCCTGACCCACATCTGGGGGCATTTCGCGGTCGGACAGGTCTTCACGGTCGATTGGGGGCGCCTCGCGGCCAACGCCGCGCGCTGGTCGCTGGCGCTCGCCTCCGGCGGCGCGGGGCGCCCAAGCCACCTCGCGCTCCTCGACCGCCGGCCGCTTGCGGACCTCCTCACCGCCCATTTGCGGCTTGCGTCCCTCGAGACGCACATCCGAAGCGGCGCCTTGCACGCCCTGAGCGTGACCTGCTCATCCTATACCACCGGTCGTTCGCTGACCTTCTTCGAGGGCGCGCGCACCTTATCGGGCTGGCATCGGGCGGGGCGCGAGGGGGTGGCGACGCGCCTGACCCACGCCCACCTGCTGGCCTCGTCCGCGATCCCGCTGGTGTTTGCGCCCGTGCTCGTGGATGGTGACTATTGCGGTGACGGCTCCATGCGCCAGACGGCGCCCTTGAGCAGCGCCTTGCACCTCGGGGCCCAACGCGTGTTCGTGATCGCGGCGCACAACCCCGAACACGAGATCGCCGGCGAGGACGGCCCGCCGTCGCTTGCGCGGATCGCCGGCCACATCCTGAACAGCCTGTTTCTCGCAAGCCTCGATGCCGACCTGGAACAGATGGAACGGATCAATCAAACGGTCCGCGCGCTGACGCGCTCGCACGCCGCCGTTCCCGCGGGCCTCTGTGAGATCGCATGCCTCACCGTGCACCCAAGCGCGAACCTCGCCGCCATCGCCTCTCACGACCAGCGGGCCCTGCCGCGCTCGCTCCGGTTTTTTCTCGGCATCGGGCACGCCCGCCGGGACAGCGTCTTCGCGAGTTACCTTTTGTTCGAGCGCGCCTACTGCCGCCGGCTCATGAGTCTGGGTTACGCCGATGCCATGGCGCGCGCGGACGCGATCCGCGCCTTTCTCGAAGGGGATACGCCCGTGCTCGGCAGCGCGACGGGCTGAAAGCCGCGCCCTCAGGCCGACAACAGGCGCTTCAGGACGGCGTTCACCCGGGCCGGATTGGCCTTGCCGCGGCTCGCCTTCATCACCTGGCCGACGAAGAAGGTGAACACCCTCTCCTCGCCCGAGCGGTATTGCGCGACCTGCTTTTCGTTGGCCGCGATCACCTGCGCGACGAGCGCCTCGATCGCGCTGTCGTCCGTGATCTGCTGGAGCCCGCGCTTGACGATGATCGCATCGGCCTCGCCCTCGCCGGCCCACATGGCCTCGAACACGTCCTTGGCGATCTTGCCGGATATGGTGTGGTCCTGCACGCGACGCAAAAGCCCCGCGAGCGCCTGCGGCGAGACGCGGCTTTCCGTGATATCCAGGCCGTCGGCATTCAGATGCGCAAGCAACTCGCCGGCCACCCAGTTCGCGACCGGCTTGGGGTCTCCCCCCGCCGCCTTCACCGTGTCTTCGTAATAGTCCGCGAGTTCGCGGCTCGCCGTCAAAAGCGAGGCGTCGTAGACGGGCAATCCGTATTGCCCGACGAACCGCTCGCGCTTGGCGTCCGGCAATTCGGGCATCTCTTTCCGCCGCTCGTCGAGCCATGCGCGCGTGACGATCAGGGGCGGGAGATCCGGATCCGGGAAGTACCGATAATCGTTGGCCTCCTCCTTGCTGCGCATAGGGCGGGTCTCGTCGCGCACCGAATCGTAAAGCCGCGTTTCCTGGCGGACCTCGCCGCCCGAGGAGACGAGCGCGATCTGGCGGCGCACCTCGTAATCGATGGCCCGTTCCACGAACCGGAAGGAGTTGATGTTCTTGAGCTCGGTCCGCGTCCCGAAGCGCGTCTCGCCGCGCGGACGGATCGAGACGTTGGCGTCGCATCGGAACGAGCCTTCCTGCATGTTCCCGTCGCACACATCGAGGTAGCGCACAAGCGTATGCAGCGCCTTCAGGTAAGCGACCGCCTCGGCGGACGTGCGCATATCGGGCTCCGATACGATCTCGAGCAGCGGCGTGCCCGCGCGGTTGAGGTCGATCGCCGTCAATCCCTCCCAATCCTCGTGGAGCGATTTGCCGGCGTCCTCCTCGAGATGCGCGCGTGTGATGCCGATGACCTTCTCGCCCTGGTCGGTGGTGATGGTCAGACGGCCGCGGGCGACGATCGGATGCTCGTACTGGCTGATCTGGTAGCCCTTGGGAAGATCCGGGTAGAAGTAATTCTTGCGCGCGAACACCGAGCGCTCGTTGATGACCGCGTCGATGGCGAGCCCGAAACGCACCGCCATCCGGACCGCCTCGGCGTTCAGGACCGGCAGCACCCCGGGAAGCGCCACGTCGACCTCGTTGGCCTGGGTATTGGGCGGCGCGCCGTAGGCGGTCGGGGCGCGCGAGAAGATCTTGCTCGCGGTTTTGAGCTGCGCGTGCACCTCGAGCCCGATGACCGTCTCCCACTCCATCACGCCCCCCCGATCGCGGCGCCCGGACGGCGCGCGTGCCAATCGGTGGCCTCTTGAAACCGGTGCGCGACGTTCAAGAGCCGCGTCTCGTCGAGATAGCGGCCGATGAGCTGCATCCCGACGGGCAGACCGTTCGCGAACCCCGCCGGCAGGGACAGGGCCGGCAATCCGGCCAAATTGACGGGAATCGTATACGTGTCGTTGAGGTACATGGCGACCGGGTCGGTGTTTTTGGCGCCGATCGTGAACGCGACCGAGGGGGTCGTGGGGCCGCAGATCACGTCGCACTGCGTGAAGGCGTGCGCGAAATCGTCGAATATCAGGCGGCGCAGCTTGAGCGCCTTCAGGTAATAGGCGTCGTAATAGCCGCTCGACAGGGCGTAGGTCCCGATCATGATGCGCCGCTTGACCTCGGCGCCAAACCCCTGGCTGCGGGTCGCCTTGTACATCTCCTCGAGGTCCCGGTAGCGAGGCGCGCGGTAGCCGTAACGGACCCCGTCGTAGCGCGCGAGGTTCGAGGAGGCCTCGGCCGGCGCGAGCACGTAATAGCACGGCACGGCATGCGCGCTGTTGGGGAGGCTCACGTCCACGAGCCGCGCCCCGAGGCGCTCGTACTCGCGCAAGGCCTCCTGCACGGCATCCCCCACGGGCTTGTCCAGGCCCGCCGCGAAGTGCTCTTTCACGACCCCGATGCGCAATCCCTGCAGGGGCTGCTCGAGCCCGGCCGTGTAATCGGGCACGGGGGCCTCGAGGGAGGTCGCGTCGCGCTCGTCGAAGCCCGCCATGGCCGCGAGCAGGAGCGCGCAGTCCCTGGCCGTGTGCGCGATCGGGCCGGCCTGATCGAGAGAGGACGCGAACGCGATCATGCCGTAGCGGGACACGCGCCCATAGCTCGGCTTGAGCCCGGTGACGCCGCACAAGGCCGCGGGCTGGCGAATCGAGCCGCCTGTGTCGGTTCCGGTGGCCGCCGGCACGAGGCCCGCG
Source organism: Acidiferrobacteraceae bacterium (assembly GCA_027343725.1). Classification (GTDB taxonomy): domain Bacteria; phylum Pseudomonadota; class Gammaproteobacteria; order Acidiferrobacterales; family Acidiferrobacteraceae; genus Acidiferrobacter. The sequence continues at coordinate 265 of DAHWKH010000062.1, read as the reverse complement.
GCCACCACCGCCGCCGAGCCCCCCGAACTGCCGCCCGGCACCCGTTCGGGATCCCAGGGGTTGCGCACCGGGCCGAAAAACGAGGTCTCGTTGGACGAGCCCATGGCGAATTCGTCCATATTGGTCTTGCCCAGGGTGACGCAACCGGCCGCCTTGAGCCGCGCCACCACGGTGGCATCGTAGGGCGCCACGAAATCGGCGAGCATGCGCGATCCGCACGAGGTTTTGAGGCCGTCGGTGCAGAAAATGTCTTTGTGCGCGATCG
>DAHWKH010000185.1 GCA_027343725.1 Acidiferrobacteraceae bacterium | reverse complement strand
TTCAAGCTCGGCTGGCGCACGCATCGCCGCCTGCATTTCCGGCTCGACGGGCGCCACCCGATCGGGGGCTCGCACCACCAGAAGATCATCGTGGTGGACGACGCCCTGGCCATCACCGGCGGCCTCGATCTCACCATCCAGCGTTACGACACGCGCGCGCACGATGCCCACGATGCGCGCCGCGTCGGACCCACCGGCAAACCCTACGGGCCCTTCCACGACGTCGGCATCGCGGTCGCGGGTGCTGCCGCCGAGCGCCTGGGAGACCTCGTGCGCACGCGCTGGCAGCGCGTCACGGGCGTCCTCCCGCCGGCGCCCGCGCGGCGTCTTCCCCCGTGGCCCGCGGGCCTGCCCCCGGTCTTGCGCGACGTGTCGGTCGCGATCAGCCGCACCGAAGGCGCCTATGGCGAGCGCCCGGCCGTCACCGAGATCCGCGAGCTCTACATCGACGCTCTAGACGCGGCCCGCGACTGCGTCTATATCGAAAATCAATACCTGACGGCACTCGCCATCAGCGACGCGCTCGCGGCCTTGTTGCAGCGCCCGCACCCGCCGGAGGTGGTGATCGTGCTGCCGCGCACGGTCAAGGGTTGGCTCCAGTGGCGCACGATGGGCGTCATGCGCGCGCGCCTCATCGCCCGTCTTCGCGCATCCGATCACGCGCAGCGCCTGCACTTCTACTGGCCGACGCGCGCGGGCCTCACAGACGACGTGATCCGCGTTCATTCCAAGGTCCTCATCGTCGACGAGGCCTTCGTCACCGTGGGTTCCGCCAATCTCAACAATCGCTCCATGGGTCTCGACAGCGAATGCAACGTCAGCCTCGAGGCCTCGGGCGATGCGCGCGTGGCGCGCGCCATCGACCATCTGCGCTGCGACCTTCTCGGCGAACACCTGGGGCTCACGGCCGAGGAGGTGCGCGCGCGCCGCGCGCACACCGACTCGTGGGCAGCCCTCATCGCGGCATGCCGTTCCCACGATCGCCACCTGGAGCCGCTCGCCGATGAGGAGCAGGCCCTCCCCACCGAGCCCCTGTTCGCCGACCCCGAACGGCCGATCGAGGCACAAGCGCTCATCGCCGCCTACATGCCGGAGACCGCCCAGCCGCACGTCACGCGCCACCTCGTGCGCAACGCGCTCATCCTCCTCGCGGTGCTCGCGTGCGCGTCCCTTTGGCATATCACCCCGCTGCACACCTGGCTCAAGATCGGCCACCTCATCGCCCTGCTGCATGCGGCCGGCCGCTCGTCCTCGGCGCCCCTGTGGCTGGAGGCGGGCTTCGTCGTCGGGGGGCTTGTGTTCTTCCCGGTGACGGTGCTCGTGCTGCTCACCGCCATCGCCTTCACGGCGCCTTTCAATATCGGCTATGCGTTTCTCGGTTGCCTCCTGAGCGCGTCCGTGAACTATGGCCTCGGGCGCGCGTTTGGGACCCACATCCTCGAACGCCTCGCCCAAGGGCGCTGGCACGGCCTGCGCCAGCGTCTCCAGCGGCGCGGCCTCGGCACCATGGTCGCGGTCAATCTCATCCCGATCGCGCCGTTCACGCTCGTGACGCTCACCGCCGGGGCCTTGCGCATCCGTTACCGCGACGTCCTGCTCGGCACCGCCATCGGGGTGGCGCCTGGCATTCTCACCCTGACGGTGTTCGCCCGCGGCCTCACCGAAACCCTCACGAAACCCGGGACCGTCCCGCTCGCGCTCCTCGGTCTCCTCGCCCTGATGGGTCTTGCGCTGGCCCTGCGCCTCCACCACCGCACGACCCACCGCGGCCGGCCGGAGACCCACCACCTGCGCCGATGAGCGCGCGCTTCAGCGTCGTCTCCTACAACATCCATGGATGCGTGGGGCGGGATCGCGCGCGCGACGCCGATCGCATCGCACGCGCGATCCGCACGTTCGCCGCCGACATCGTCGGGCTTCAGGAAGTCGATACCCATGCCGGTCCGGGTCTCGATAGTTCGCAGATGGATTACCTGCCGCACGCCACCGGCTTGCATGCCGCGTGCGGGCCGGTGCGCGCGCGCCACCATGGACATTACGGCAACCTGCTGTTGACCCCCTACCCGATCCTGGACGTGCGCCACCTCGATCTGCGCATCGGACGCTATGAACCGCGCGGGGCCCTGGACGTCGACGTGCGGCTCCCGCACGGCGTGGTGCGGGCCGTCGTCACCCACCTGGGCCTGCTCCCGTGGGAGCGGCGCGCGCAACTCGCGCAGCTCCTGAGGGCCCTCGGCCCGAACCCCGCGGGGGCGCTCGTGATCATGGGGGATTTCAATGTCTGGCGGCCGCGGAGCGCGGCGCTACGCGCCTGGCGGCAGGCGTTCTCGGCCCCCGAGGCCCCGCCGACCTACCCGGCGTTCCTCCCCCTCCTGCCTCTGGATCGCATCTTCGTCTCGCCGGCGGATGCCCGCGTCGAGATCGAAACCTGCTCCACCGCCCTGACCCGTGTGTGCTCGGATCACCTCCCGCTGCGGGCGCGCATCACCCTCCCCGAGCCGTCTCCGCGGTCTCCTCCGCCTTGAAGCCGATGCGCTGATGCGACCCGTCGCAGAAGGGCTTGTTGGCCGAGGCCCCGCACCGGCAAAGCGCCACGGGTTTGCTTGCGTCATAGGAAAACGTCCGCCCCTGCGCATCGACGATATCCGCGCCGACGACCAGATAGGGGCCGTTCGGTTTGACCGTGATCGTTGCCATGCCGCCTCCTCGTTATTCGTCCGTGACGCAACCCAATGTCGCGTTCTGGACGTTCTTGATGTACTTCGCAAGCGTCCCGCGGCGCGCCTTGTAGGGCGGCGCCTGCCAGGCCGCCCGCCTCCGCGCCCACTCCTCTTCGCTCACCTCCGCCGCCAACACATGGTTCTCGGCGTCGATGGTCACCATGTCGCCGTCCCGCACCAAGGCGATCGGACCGCCCTCCTGGGCCTCGGGGACCACGTGGCCGACGATAAACCCGTGCGAGCCGCCGGAGAAGCGGCCGTCGGTGATGAGCGCGACGTCATTGCCAAGGCCCGCGCCCATGAGCGCGGACGTGGGCGTCAGCATCTCCGGCATGCCCGGACCGCCCTTCGGGCCTTCGTAGCGGATGATCACGACATCCCCGCGCGCGATGCCATGCCCCTCGAGCGCGCGCAGCATGTGTTCCTCGGAGTCGAAGACCTTCGCTGGGCCGCGAAACCGCAAGCCTTCCTTGCCGGTGATCTTGGCGACCGCGCCGCCCGGCGCGAGATTGCCCTTGAGGATCTGGATGTGGGCGCTGGCCTTGATCGGGTCGCTCAGCGCGCGGATCACGTCCTGGCCGTCCGGAAGGGGCGCGATCTCGCGTAGGTTCTCGGCGAGCGTGCGGCCGGTCACGGTGAGGCACTCCCCGTGCAGCAGATCCGCCTCCCACAACATCCGCATCACCGCCGGCACCCCGCCGACCCGATGCAGGTCTTCCATGACATAGCGCCCGCTCGGCTTCAGGTCGGCCAGCAAGGGCACGCGGTCGCTGATGCGCTGGAAGTCCTCCAGGGTCAGCGGGATCTCCACGGCGCGCGCCATGGCGATGAGGTGCAACACGGCGTTGGTCGAGCCCCCAAGCGCCATCACCAGCGTGATCGCGTTCTCGAACGCCTCCCGCGTCATGATCGCGCGCGGCGTGATCTCGCGCTCGAGCAGCACCCGCACGGCCGCGCCCGCGCGCAGGCACTCCTGGCGCTTCCCGTCATCGGTTGCCGGGGTCGAGGAACTGTAGGGCAGGCTCATGCCGAGCGCCTCGATGGCCGAGGCCATGGTGTTCGCGGTGTACATCCCGCCGCAGGCCCCGGGCCCCGGGCAGGCGTGACGGACCACGTCGAGTCGTTCCTCCTCGGTCACCGTGCCCGCGAGCGCCTCGCCGTAGACCTGGAACACCGACACGATATCGAGCGTCCGTCCGCGGCTGTGGCCGGGCTTGATGGTCCCCCCGTAAATCATGAGGCCCGGGCGGTTGACGCGCGCCATGCCGATGATGCAGCCGGGCATGTTCTTGTCGCAGCCCGGCAAGGTGATCTGGGCGTCGTACCATTGGGCGCTCATGACGGTCTCGACCGAATCGGCGATCAAGTCGCGCGACTGCAGGGAATAGCTCATGCCGTCGGTGCCCATGGACATGCCGTCCGAGACCCCGACCGTGTTGAAACGCATGCCCACGAGGCCGGCCTTCTCGACCCCGTCCTTCACGATCCCGGCGAGATCCAGGAGGTGCATATTGCAGGGATTGCCTTCGAACCAGACGCTGCCGATCCCCACTTGGGCCTTATCCATATCCTCGGGCGTGAGCCCCGTCGCGTACAACATCGCCTGCGAGGCCCCTTGCGACTTGGGGGCCGTGATCTTTGCGCTATAACGGTTAAGCTTTATCATGACGTCCTCCGGGCCCGCCATTGTACAGAGCGCATACGCGCGCCGCCAATGCAGGCGCGTGACACGAAGGCCACCATGAGCGAATCGCTGATCCGCATCTCCAAACTCCTTGCCGCCCGCGGCGTGTGTTCCCGGCGCGAGGCCGACGACTATCTCGAACGCGGGCTCGTGCAGATCGACGGGCGGCGGGCGGAGCTCGGCGAGAAGGCGTCCGCGGACGCGGTCTTGACCCTCGCGCCGCAAGCCCGCGCGCGCCAAAAGCGGCGCGTCACAGTCCTCCTCCACAAGCCCCCGGGCTACGTCTCGGGGCAACCGGAAAAGGGCTACGCGAGCGCCCATGTCCTCCTGACGCCCGAACGCTACGCCGGCGCGCGCGCCCCGCGGCTGCCCGCGACACTCGCCGTGGCCGGGCGCCTCGACATCGATTCGACGGGTCTGCTCGTGTTCACGGACGACGGGCGCACGGCCCGCTTGCTGAT
>DAHWKH010000182.1 GCA_027343725.1 Acidiferrobacteraceae bacterium | reverse complement strand
GGCGGCTATGTGACGGTGTTGGTGCGCGGTGAAACGGGTGCCGTGAACGCGGCGGTGCGCGCCGGGGCCGACGCCTGTGAGCGTGTGGGGGACGGTTTGGTTGCCGCCCACATCATCGCGCGCGTCCACTCCGAGGTGGAGCACATCCTGCCGGTTCGCCCCGACAGCGGTGGCGGCGGACGGGACGGGGACGTCACCCGGACCCGGAGCTGAGGCATCCGTCATGATGCGAAATCACCCGCGCATCATCGGTTTTCTGAGCCAGGCCCTGAATCACGAGTACGGCGCCGTGCAGCAGTACCTGACGCAGGCGAGCCTGTGCACGCTGTGGGGCTTGGAGGACTGGGCGGAGAATTTTCACAAGGAGTCGCGCGAAGAGCTGGGCCATGCCGATCTCTTGAGTCAGCGCTTGCTGCTGATGGGGATCGCACCCACTGGTGGACATCTGCGGCCGCCGCGCCCGGGGCGCGATTTGCTGGAGATGGTCAGCCACGACACGCTTCTCGAGCGGGCCGCGGTGGATCTGTATGCCGAGGCCGAGGCCTTCGCGCTGCGGCTCCGTGACCCCGAAGCGGCCGCGCTTTTTGCCCGCTTGCGGGGCGAGGAGGAGGACCATCTGCGGCATTTGCAGGAGCAATGTGCCGCTCTCGAAGGGCGCGCGTGAGGGGGCTCGACATGGAGAATGCCGACGTTTCGGTTCCGGAGGGCTGGGAACAACAGAAGCGGCCGTTGGCCTGGGTCAAGCGCTTCGATTTTGCCGATTACGCCGAGACCCGCCGGTTCCTCGACGGTCTCGCGGAATTGTCGGCCGCTTGCGGCTACTACCCGAACCTGAATTTCGCGCGCTCGCACGTGGTCGTGACCATCCTGTTCGAGGGCGGGGACGCGGCCGCAACGCTGCGGGATTTTGCCGTGAACGTCGACGACTGCGCGCGTAGCACGCGGGGCTAGGGCGCTTATGGCCGCTCTGCGCATCGCGTTGTACAACGGCAAGGGGGGCTGCGGCAAGACGACTCTCGCCTGGAATCTGGCCATGGGGCTCGCTCGCCGGGGCGCAACGTTGCTTGTGGACGCCGATCCCCAGGGGAGTCTCGGGGATTGGGCCGATTGGGCCGATACCGGCGATTACGCGCTCGAGTTCTGTGACTGGACGGCGTTTCAGGCGGGCGAGTCCAAGGATCATCGCTATCGGGTCTACGATTGCCCGCCGCGCCTGGAAGGCGAGGCGATTCAGGCGATTCTCGGACAGGCGGACATCGTGCTGCTGCCGGTGTTGCCCTCGCCTCTCGATCTGTGGGCCAGCCGGCGCAGCGCCGAACTCCTGCGGGATTGGCAGGACCGGGGCCTGGGGCTACGGGCGTATTTTGTTCTGAACCAAGTCGAGGCGACCAGCGCCTTGTCGCGGGCCTCGCAATCGGCGATCGCCGCGATGGGCTTGCCGGTGTTGGCGACCCGGATCGGTCGCCGCGCGATTTACCGCAGCGCGGCCGTCGAGGGCTTGAGCGTGTATCACATGGGCAAGCAGGCGGCGGTGGCCAGGGACGAGATGGAACGACTCATCGAGGAGGTGCTGACATGAGCAACTTGGAAGATAAATTGAGCGCGAGCATCCAGGCCCCGCGGCGGCGGGCCACCCCGAACCCGGCCGAGGAGAAAGGCGAGACGCCGGTCGGGACGACCCCGAGTGGGGCGCGCTCCCATGAGCCCACGGATTTGAACGCGGGCGGAGGCCGGGGCCTCAACCCGCCGCGCATCTGGCCGGACTGAACGTCCCCGAAGGGGTCGCGTTTGAAGACGTCATGGAGTGCGGGGCGGCAGGAGTATGACCATTCAGCTGGCAGATCACCCGGAGCTGCTCGAGGATCTCGGCGAACACGCCGCTCAGGTCCTCGAGGCCAACTGGCATGAGGCGGCGCGCGTCTTCACGACGCGCGGCCTCGAGGCCTATCTCCAGGGCGCCGGCAGCCTGAAGGCCCTCGGGCGGGGCAGTGATCTCGTGGTGGCTTTCCTCGAGAGCGCGCCCCTGGTGGCGCGCGAGATCGGGGAGCAGGCGGTCTTCGAGATGCTCTCCACCGCGATCCGCATGTACGCAAAGACCAGCGCCCAGGTCCTGTCGCTGTTTTTCTCAACCGCCCCGGTGGTCGCCCGGCGCCTGGGCGAGATCGAACTCTTTCGCGGCTATCTCCTGCTGGTCGATCAGCTCCTGGCCCAGGTCCCGCAGGGCGTGCGGCCCATGCTCGGCAAGATCGAGGTGCTTCTCGAGCAAATGACCTTGGGCGGCCTGCGCCGCTGGGCCCTGTGGGGCGTGTCCGCCTACCGCAACGATTTCGCGGCGCAAGCCGATTACTTCGGTCTCGTCAGCCCCCAGGCGCATGCCGTCATGCAGCAGGAACGGCGCGGGCTGCTCTTTATCGACATCCAGCGGCGGCTGGTCATGTATTTGCGCGCCCTATGGGGACGGGACTTCTTTTTGCGCCCCACCTCCGGTGACTTCGAGACGCGCGAGGGCTATCGCCCGTATATCGAGAATTACTTCATTCATGTCCCGGACGCATACGACGATTGGGAGAACGGCCAGGGACAGCGGATCGGCGCCTTGGAGATGTTCCGGGCCGCGGCCGCCCATGGAAGCGCGCATGTGGTGCTGTCGCATTTCGATCCCCGCTTCGAACTCGCGACCCCGGCACAAAGGGTCTGGATCGGGCTTTTGGAGGATGCCTGGGTGGAACGGCGCGCGATTGCGCAGTTCCCCGGGCTTTTCCCCCTATGGCGGTCGCTCGCGACCCTGCCGGCCACGATCCATCACGACGAAAAGCCCGATCTGACCGCGGTCCTCGCCCGCTGCGCCCTGGCGCTCCTCGATGGCGATTATCGCGACGATCACCCCATGGTGGGCGAGGCGCGCGCGGCCTTCGCGCGCCTGCCGTCCGACGACTCCGACCGCTACACGGACCTTCTGCAATCGGCGGAAGCGCTCGCGGTGCAGGCCCAGGCGCATGGCTTAGTCTATACGCCGAGCGGCGAGACCCTGGTCATTCCCTACCGTGACGACAACCGTTCTCTCTGGACCCCCCCGCAGTCGGAGGGGCTCGGCGACCCCTTGGCAGGGAGCGAGCGTCAGGTGCGCAAGTACGTGAGCCTCATGGAGATGATCAACGCGGTGGATGTGGAGAGCGCCGGCGACGATGCCCAGGAGGTCTGGGTCCTCTCCACCGAGTTCTACGACGACGACGGGACGACCTTCAATGAGCGCGAAGGCAAGGAGCCCATATCCCAACCCCTGACCTACCCGGAGTGGGACTATCAGACCCAGCTCGAACGCCCGCTGTGGGTGACGCTGTACGAGAAGCGCCCGAAGACCGGCGACCCCGAAACCATCGACGGTTTTCTGGAGGCCCAGAAAGCGCTCGTGCAGCGCCTGAAAAAACTGATCGAGGCGGTGCAGCCGCAGGGCGTGATCCGCGAACGCAAGGTGGAGGACGGTGACGAAATCGAGGTGAACGCGGCGGTGCTCGCCATGAGCGACATCCGCATGGGGCGCCAGCCCGACCCGCGCATCGGCATCCGCACGCGTTTGCATATCCGCGACCTGTCGGTCATGTTGCTCATCGACCTGTCCGAATCCACCAACGACCCGTTGCGGTCCCGGAGCGAGGGGGATGTCACGGTTTTGCAGCTCGCGCGCGAGGCCTCGGCGCTCCTCGCGGAGGCATTGGCGCGGATCGGGGACCCGTTCATGCTCTGCGGCTTCGATTCCAATGGGCGCCACGACGTGGAGTTCTATCGTTACAAGGAGTTCGAGGCCTCCTATGACGACAAGGTCAAGGCGCGCCTCGCGGGCATGACGGGGCAGCTCTCGACGCGCATGGGCGCGGCGCTGCGGCACGCGGGACACCTCATGGACCGGCGCTCCAGCCAGAAGAAATTGATCATCCTTCTGACGGACGGCGAGCCCGCCGACAACGACGTGCGGGATCCCCAATATCTGCGATGGGACGCCAAAAAGGCGGTCGAGGAGTTGGCGCGCAAGGGCATCCGGACCTTTTGCCTGTCCCTGGACCCCTATGCCGACGAGTACGTGTCGCGCATTTTCGGCGCACGCAACTACCTGGTCCTGGACCACGTGGACAGGTTGCCGGCGAAGTTGCCGCAGCTCTACATCGCCATGACGAAATAACGGATCGGAGAGGATCGACATGGAACGCTTCGCAGTTTTGGTGCCCGTCTTGCCGGTGGTCTCCGCGGTGCTGATTCTTCTGTGTCTGCGCCGGCATAGGCGTTGGGCTGCGCGCGTGAGCGTGGGGTCATTGATGCTCGCGCTCGCCGGCGCTGCGGCGTTGCTGGTCCACTACCTCATCACCGGCCGGGCGGCCGTCGTCGATGCGCATGGCGTTTTCGGGAGCCTCTGGCTCGATCCCTTGAGTCTCGTGCTCTGGGTCTTCGTCTCGGGCATCAGCCTCATCGTTCACATCTACTCCGTGCGCTACATGATCGAGGAGCCGGGCTACAGCCGGTTTTTCGCGCTCCTGGATCTGATGACGGCCGTGATCCTGTTCATGGTCTCGGCCGCCAATCTGCTGACGCTCGTGGTGGCGTGGTTCCTGGTGGGAGTCATCCTGTATTTCCTGTTGGGCCACGACCACGAGCGCCCGGCGGCCGGACGCTACGCCTTCTGGACCCAGATCACCTATCGGTTCGGCGACCTGCCCTTGTGGCTCGCGGCCCTGATCCTGGTGCACTGCTATCACACACTCTCGCTGCCGGTGATTTTCGCGCGCATCCAGAGCCTGCCGACGCGGGCGTTTTGGGGGATGCCGGTGACCGAGGTGACGGGCTTCCTGCTGGCCCTCGCGGCGTTCGCGCGCTCGGCCCAGTTTCCGCTCCATGTCTGGCTGCCCTACACCATGGACGGCCCGACACCCGTTTCGGCCCTGATGCACGCGGGCATCGTCAACGCCGGCGGGTTTCTCTTCAACCGCTTCGCGCCGGTGTTCGAGCACGCCGGCTGGTCTTTGCACTGGGCCTTTGCCGTGGGCCTCGTGACCGCCGTCACCGGATCCGGACTGATGCTCATGCAAAACGACGTCAAACGGTCGCTCGGTTACTCGACCATGGGCCAGATGGGTTTCATGGTCATGGAGTGCGGCCTCGGGGCCTTCCCGCTGGCGGTTTTCCACCTCATCGCGCACGGTTTCTTCAAGGCCTCGTTGTTCCTGGGCTCAGGCGATGTGATCGGCGATGCGCGCGCGCATGACGACGTGCCGCCCGATCCCATTTACACCTCGGTCGTGGAGCGCCAGCCCGCCAAGCCCTCCCGCTTGCCGTGGCTGGTCGCGGCGAGCCTGACGGTCCTGGTGCCGGTCCTGGTCTTGAGCCTGTCGCACTTCTTCGTTGCCGAACACCTGTTCTACGAGCAGGGCGTCGTCGTGCTGCTGTTCTTCGGCTGGGTCACGGGCGCCCAGGCGCTTTTCGCGGCCCACAAGATGTCGAAGCAGAACCCCTGGCGCCTCATGATCGGGATCCTCGCGTCCTTCGTCGTCGTGGTCATCGGCTACACGCTGATCAGCCATTACTTCAGTCAGTTCCTCTATCCCAACGAGCACGAGAGCCTCATGCTCTACCAGGCGGCGAGCATCCATCGCGTGTCCTTCGATGCCCTCGTGCTGGTTTTGGCGGCGATCTTCGTGGGCGGCTGGACACTCACGTTCTTCGCCGATTCCCTGGAGTTGGGACGGAATCTAGGCGGACGCTGGCGGGCGCTCTACCTCGGCTTTTATGCGCTCTTGTCACGCGAACTGTACGTGGCCGATGTCTACGAGCGCGTGAGCGAGACGCTCCTGCAGTGGTCGCGACGACTCAATGTCTGGCTGAGGTGGTGCTGATATGAGCATGGGATGGATCCTGGCCGCGGCCTTGTTCCTGCCGCTCTTTCCGCTGAGTTTGGCGTTCAATCGTCTCGTCGCGAGCCTGCCGCCGGGGCTTGCGCAGGCGCTGGCGGTCCTGGCGTTGCCGCAATGCGGCTTGGGGCTTCTGCGCCTCGCCCCCCCGGTCTCGGCGCTGCCCGTGGCCGTGCGCCATTGGGGGATGGCTTGGGCGGTGCTGTCCGCCTTCTTGTACGCCTTCCGCACGCTGAGCGCGCGCGAGATCGGTGTCTGGACGCGCCTTCTTTTGAGCTCCGGGCTTGCCCTCGCGTGGCTTGGCTGGTGGAATGGGACGCCGCTGCCGGTCCTCGAGGTCCTGGTGTTCGGTTGGACCTGGCCCGCGGCGATCATGCTGTGGCTAGTCGGCGCCTTGGTCCGGCGCCTCGGGGGCGCCTATGCCGGACTGCAGGGCGGGATCGTGCGAGTGATGCCGCGCATGGCCGCAAGCCTCACGCTCGCGGTGCTCGCGCTCGCGGCGACCCCCGTCTTTCCGGCCTTCTTCGCGACGTGGCGAACGTTCTCGCCGTTGCTCATAAACTGGGTGCCCTTCCTGTTGCCGCTGCTCTTTTTCTGGGGATGGGCCAGCGCGCGGCTTTTTCAGGATCTGCTCTTCGGCCGTTACCGCGGCGAAACCGTGCCCGATCTCAGCCGAGGCAGCGCGCTCTTGATGAATCTTCTGCTTTTGGCCTCGCTGATCCTGAACTTCTACCCGAATGGAGTCGGATGATGACGACCTTGGCCCTGGGTGACCGCCTCAAAGTGCGCTCGATGGTCTACGTGGCGAGCGAGCCGATCCCGCGCTTCTGGCCCATGCGCACCTTCATTCATCACAATCCCCTCTACGGTCTCGAGGATCGGCCTTTCGCGCAAGCGGTCGCCGAGGGGAGCCGCCTGTTCCACGCCCGCGGCTATCTGGATCGCGCCCACTATCAGGCCTACCGGCGCGCCGGCTTGGTCGACGATGCGGAGTTGCGGCGCCAGATCCGTGTCTTCCTGGAGACGCACCCGGAGACGGCGCGCGTGTCGCAGGCGTTGGATCTTGAGGCCTGGATCTGGCACCTCGCCACGGCTTGCGTTCGCAATCGCTTGGCGGAGGAGAGCGACTGGGCGAGCGCGGCCGGGATCGCGGCGGCACTCCAAGGACGGCCCCTGCCGGTCCCGGACGGCGACCGGGATGAGCGCCTGCACGGGATCCTCGCGCGGCGGTTGTCCGAGGAGTCGCCGGTGTACACGCGCGTGGACGCGCTCTTCGGCACGGCGATCGGCGCGACATTGGACGACCTCCTGACGAAGAGCTGTCTCGATTTCTTCGACGAGGGGCAATCGGCCTGGCAGGCACCGGGCCGCGAGGCGGGATTTTTCGAGTCGTGGAAGGACATCGCGCGGCGCAACGCGCGATTCCTGCTGCGCGGTCTGCATCTCCGCCAGGTCTTGGACCAGGAGGAGACGGTCGAGGGGACGGTGGCGGACGTCCTCCAGCGCTTACAGGTCCCGGAGTCGGCCTGGCAGGGGTACATCACCCATGAGTTGACGCGGATGCACGGGTGGGCGGGGTTCATCCGCTATCGCATGAGCGCCAAGCATTACTATTGGGCGCAGCGGTACCCCGCGGATCTGGTCGATTTCCTGGCGGTGCGGATGGTGCTCGGTTTCGCCTTGCTGCAGGAAAGCCACCGGCACCACCGGACGCCGGCGCAGGCCCCGGAGATCGCATCACTCCTGGCGGACCATCCGTGTCAGGCCTATCTGCGCCACGAGCTTTACAGCGGCTCGATCCTCCCTGCCTGGGCGCAGCGCGTGGACGATGCCCTATCGCGCGAGGTCCCGGCCGGGATCGAGAGGATCGCCGACGCCTACGTCGCCGCCAAGGCCGACTGGGAAACCCACCGCCAGGCGCGCGCCCTGCAGGCGTTGGCCGAGGCGATGGGTGACTCCGCGGGCTCAGCGCTTTCGCGCCTTGCGCCCGAGCCCTTGGCGGCCCTCCTCGGGATCCTGCGCGACTGGGAGGCGCAGGAGGGTTACGCGTGGCTCAAGGCCATGGAGTCCCACTACATCACCGAGTTGGTGACCAAGGTCCCGGCCCGAAGGCCCACCGAGCGCACCGGGAAGCGCCCCTTCGCGCAGGCCTTGTTCTGTATCGATGTGCGCTCGGAACCCATGCGCCGGCATCTGGAGGCCTTGGGCGATTACCAGACCTTCGGCATCGCCGGCTTTTTCGGCATCCCCATCGGCTATCTGGAGTTCGGGAAGGGTAGCGAAACCCACCTGTGCCCGGCGGTCCAGACGCCGAGGAACCTGGTGCTCGAAATACCGGCCGACGCGGATTGGGAGGAGGAGCCTCTCTACGATGCCCTCCAGCACGTGTTGCATGAGCTCAAGGGCTCGCTGCTTTCGCCGTTCGTCGCGGTGGAGGCGATCGGCCTGCTCTTCAGCCTCGGTCTCGTGGGCCGGACGCTGGCCCCCTTGAGCTATCGCCGCTGGAACGAGCGGCTCCATGGCGCGAAGCCGGTCACGCGCTTGCTGCTCGACAAACTGAGCCCGGAGCAAGCCGACTCGATCATCCGCGCCGTGCAACGCGCGATGATCGTGCGCGCGCTCGCGCACGAATTGCGTATCCCCCGCAATCAGGTCACAGACGATGAAATCCGGAATCTGCGCGAGGTCGCGCTGGGGCACGAGCCCAGGCCCAGCGGGCTTGCGCGCCGTCTGGAGATGACGGCGGCCGCGGAACAGGACTTCCTGGAGACGCTCCGGGGTATCTACCGTATCGACCGCGCGGCGATGAGCCTGCAGCGGGAGCGCCTGGGGCGCATCGGCTTCAGCGTCGAGGAGCAGGTCCGCTACGTGACCCAGGCCCTCGTGTCCATCGGGCTCGATCGCAATTTCTCGCGCTTCATTCTCCTGATCGGGCACAAGAGCCATAGCGAAAACAACCCCTACGAGTCGGCCTTGGATTGCGGTGCCTGCGGCGGCGGCAAGGGTCTGCCGAACGCCCGGGCCTTCGCGGCCATGGCCAACAAACCCGAGGTGCGCCGGCGCCTGCGTGAGCGCGGGATCGAGATCCCCGACGACACCTGGTTCGTGCCGGCCATCCACAACACCACCACCGATACGATCGAACTCCATGACCTCGATCTGCTGCCGGCCCAGCACCTCCTGTATTTGGAGCGGCTGCGCAGCGGCTTGAGTGCGGCCGGCCGCTGTTGCGCGGCCGAGCGGATGCCGCGTTTGGGCGCCGCGCCCAAGGTGGGCACCGACCCGTTCGCGGCTTCGGCGCTCGCGCAGCGCCAGGCCCATGACTGGTCGCAGGTCCGGCCGGAATGGGGCCTTTCAGGCAATGTTTACGTCATCGTCGGCCGCCGCGCCCTCACCGAGGGCGTGGATCTGAAGGGACGGGCCTTCCTGCAATCCTACGATTATCGCCTGGACCCCAAGGGCCGCCTGCTCGAGAACATCCTCACCGGCCCCCTGGTCGTGGGTCAGTGGATCAATCTGGAGCATTATTTCTCGGTGGTCGACACCGAAAACTACGGCAGCGGCAGCAAGGTCTATCACAATGTCGCCGGGCGCTTCGCGGTGATGACCGGCAA
>DAHWKH010000177.1 GCA_027343725.1 Acidiferrobacteraceae bacterium | reverse complement strand
TGCATGAATTTGTTGGTGAGAGCGTGCGCGAGCCGCAAGAGGACCTGATCGGCGGGCTCGCCGCGCGCGAGCGCCCGGCGGGCGCGCTCGACCTCGGCATCGCGCGTGGTCTCGATCGCACTGCGTAAGGCGCGTACCGTCGGCACCGAGTGCAGCGAGCGGACCCAGCGCATGAACTCGACGACCTCGTTTTCGATGATCACCTCCGCCTGGCGCGCGGCCGCCTGCCGCGACTGGCGGTTTTCCTCGATCACGTCCTTCAGGTCGTCGATGCTGTAGAGATAGACGTCGGCGAGTTCGCCCACCTCGACCTCGATATCCCGCGGGACCGCGAGGTCGACGAGAAACATGGGGCGGTGCTTGCGGGCCTTGATCGCGCGCTCCACCGCGCCCTTGCCGAGGATCGGCAAAAGGCTCGCGGTGCAGGAGATAACGATGTCGGCGCCGCTTAACTGGTCCGGCAACTCGAGGAGCGAGATCGCCTGCGCCCCATAGATGTCGCCGAGGGCGCTGGCGCGTTCCACCGTGCGGTTCGCGACCACCATGCGCCCGACGCCCTGCTCCTTCAGGTGGCGCGCCGCGAGTTCCACCATTTCCCCGGCGCCGATCAGGAGGACCGAGCGGTCCGCGAGATTCTCGAAGATGCGCCGCGCCAGGCTGACCGCGGCAAACGCCACCGAGACCGCGTGCGCCCCGATGGCGGTCTCGGTCCGCACCTGCTTAGCCACCGAGAAGGTGTGCTGGAAGAGGCGGTTCAGGAGCTTGCCGGTGGTCCCGGTGTCGTGCGCGGCCGCGAACGCGTCCTTCATCTGACCGAGGATCTGCGGTTCGCCCAAGACCAGGGAATCGAGCCCCGAGGCCACGCGGAAGGCGTGCGCCACGGCCGCGCGCCCGGAATGGATATAGAGATGGGGGCGCACCAGGCGCGTGGTGAGGTGATGATAGTCGCAAAACCATTCGACGAGCCGCTCGCTCGCCTGGGTTTTGACGCCGCAGTAGAGCTCGGTGCGGTTGCAGGTGGAGAGGATCGCGGCCTCGTCCGCGCCGACGGCTGTTACGCCTTTCAAAGCCGCGGGCAAGGCCTGCGGATCGAACGCGGCCTGCTCGCGCAAAGACAGCGGCGCGGTCTTATGGTTGATTCCCAGGGCGACGAGCTGCATGGTTTTCGGATTTTCGGCGGATGCGCAGGACCGCGGCGGCGGCGATCGCCTCGATCGCGAGAACGCTGCCCGCACCGGCTGCGCGGAGCGGATGGCTGTCCGGGTGCCAGCCAACGGTGATAAGCGCCATGTCGGTGAGCGCCAACAATAGGATGCCCAAGACTACCATAAACGAGGGGAGCGTGCCGCGTGCGCCGAGCAAGGCGCCCGCGGCGCCCACCCCGAAAAGCGCGCCCATGAGGATCTGGTCGCTCGGCGTAAGCCCGTGCAGGCACCAGAGCCCGGCGCCCACGAGGGCGGTGGCCGAGAGGGCTTGCAGGGAGGGGATGGCGAGGGGCGGGGTCGCCGCGAGGCGCTCCTGCTGGCTCTCGAGCGCGGCCAGGGTGAGCAGCAAGAGGCTTGCGCGCAGCACTTGCCCGCTCCAGGGACCGAGGCCGAGCCCGTGCAAGAGGGTGCGCGCGCCCAGCGAGACCGCAGACAGGAGCGCCACCGCGCCCGGGCGCGCGTGTTCGAAGGTCCGCCAGGCGGACGCGTCCGGGAAGTGCGCGAGCAGGGCCACGAGCGCGCCCACGGCCAGTGCCCCTTGGGCGAGCGCCAGGAGGTACAAGTGTCGCGGCGTGCGCGGCTTGAGGGGGTTGTCCCCCAAGGGTGACAGGGCCGCGCCGAACGGCAGCGCCGAGGCCAGGAACGGCAGGGCCGGCGCCAGTCCGCCGTGCCTGAGCCGCGCGATCGGGATCGCGGGGTGGGTGATGATGGCGCCGAGCGTCAGGGCAGCGACCGTGAGCGCGAGCAGAAAGGCGCCAATGGCCCCGTACGCCGGGCGCTGGCGCAGGCGCCCGCGGCGCTTTTTTTGGATGAGCAGGAGAAACACAAGCCCGTAGAAGAGGACGGGCCCGGCGGACACCCCGCGGGCCAGGGGCCCGATCGCCAGTCGGAGGTGACCGTGGAGCGCCAACGGCCAAGACTCTCCGACCATGGCCGCAAGGCCGGCAAGCCCCGCGGTCAGCACGAGTAAGCCTAAAGCCTCTCCGCGCCCGGCGCACAACAGCGGCTGGACGCGGTCGGATACGAGATACACGAGAACGACGAGTAACAGGGCGTGCGGGCTTGCGGCCGCCAATCCCGCCCACAGGAGTGCCAGGAGCGCGCTCACCGCAATCCGCGCGAGGGTATTGAGGGATCGCAGCGCGGGCGGCGTCGCCAGGCCGCTCACGGCAAAAAGCGTCGCCCCCCCGGATGTCGTCGCGGCGAACAGGATCCAGAGCAACACCGGCGCCCAGCCGAAACGCAAACCGAAGGCCGCGCCCGCGAGCAGAAAGGGCGTGCCGAGGATCCCGAAGTCGCGCAGGCCCTGACTGATCGGGCTGTCTGCCCCCGGGGTGGGCGTGTTGGTATACTCGTCGCCGCGGGTGGGCGTCGCGACGACCAGCCGGCCGAGGGTGAGGTATGCGAAGGTCAGGACCAGCGCGGTCAAAATAGGGAGTAGAATCACATTCATGGCGCACGCCTCGCTGCGAAACGTAAGCATAGACGGTTGTCGGGGCGCGTGTCTCTTGTCATGACGGGTCTGGGATGACGTATGCTCCGACGTTTGTGGCCGCTGGCCGTATGCATAGGCGCCCTCTCTTTCGCGGGATGCGCGACGTTCGCGCCCCGGGCGACGCCGGTACGGGCGCGCCGGGCGCCCAAGAA
>DAHWKH010000174.1 GCA_027343725.1 Acidiferrobacteraceae bacterium | reverse complement strand
CGGCCCGCGCCTTGGCCGCCGCGGCTCGGCGCGCTTGCAGGGCCGCGGCGCGCTGTTTTGCGAGCTGGGCCGCTGACGGGCCCTTGGGCTTGACGCGCGGCTTGGGCGCTATGGGATGGGGCTTGGGTATGGGCTTGGGCGCCGGCCGGGGGGGTGCCGCGGGCGCGGGCCGCGGGCGCGGCGCCGGAGCGGCGATAAAGGCGTGGATCACGTGCGTGTTGCGGGTCAGCACATAGGAGGTGTCGATGCGACTGAAACGAAAGCTCATGACCAGCAGCCCCAGAAGGATCAGATGGACAGCGACCGCGTAGCCCGCGGCACCCCATCGTCCCAACGGTTCCCGGCCGGCTCGGTCCATGCTAATGCCCGGCGGGCTGGGTCATGAGCCCGACATCGGCCGCGCCCGCGCGCTGCAAGAGCACCATGGCCGCCACCACGTCCTGATAGGCGACCGCGCGGTCACCGCGGATCAAGACCGGGGTATGGGGCCTCAGACGCAGCAAGCCGCGCGCGCGCCGCTCGAGCGCGTCCGGGGTCATCGGGTGGCCGTCGAGGAAATACCGCCCGGCCCGGTTCACGGTGACGATCAGCACCGCGCGGTGCGGGTTCGGGATCGCGCGCGCCGCGGCCTGCGGCAGCCTCACCTTCACGCCGCGCTTCAAGACCGGTGCTGTGATGATGAAAATGACGAGCAGCACCAGCATGACGTCGACGTATGGGACGATGTTGATCTGGCTCATGAGGCGCGGCCGATGCCGGCGGGATGCTCTCATACACCGCCCTTGCTCACATAGGCCTGGCGCTGCAGCACGCTCGAGAATTCATCGAGAAAAATCTCGTAACGCGACGCCAGGCGCTCGGTATCGTCGGCGTAGCGGTTGTAGGCGATCACCGCCGGGATCGCGGCGAAGAGGCCCATGGCGGTCGCGATCAGCGCCTCCGAGATGCCGGGCGCGACGTGCGCAAGCGTTGCCTGCTGCATGTCGCCGAAGGACTGGAAGGCGGTCATGATGCCCCAGACGGTCCCGAACAGGCCGATATAGGGGCTCGTCGAACCGACGGTCGCGAGAAACGAGAGATTCGTTTCGAGATACTCGACCTCGCGGCTCAAGGCCACCCGCATCGCCCGCTGCACCCCCTCGACGATGTCCATGGGCATGATGCCTTTTTGTTTCTCGAGGCGGGTATATTCGCGAAAACCGGCGACGAACACGCTGGCGTCACCCGCGAGCCGGTCCTCGTTGCGCGCAAGCTCCGCGTACATCTGGTTGACGTTCGCGCCGCGCCAGAAGCGATCTTCGAAGCGCTCGACCTCCCGGTACGCGTTCTTCAGGATGAACCATTTCCGGAAGATCATGGTCCACGAGACCACGGACAAAGCGAGCAGAATCACCATCATGAGCTGGACCACCGGGCTTGCATGGCTGGCCATGGACCACAGGGTAATACCCTGATGCGAGGCGGATACTCTCAAAACGATTCTCCTTGTTGACGACCTGACGTTGCGGCAAAGGCCCGGACGAGCTCCTCGGGAATGCGGCGGGGCGCGAACGTCGCGGGGTCGACACAGGCGAGCCCCACCTCGCCCCGGCACACAACCTCGCTCCCCCGCAAACAGTCCTGACCGAAGGTCAGGCTGGCGCGGCGGAGGGAGCGGGGCTCGGCAGTCACTGTCAGGAGGTCGTCTAAACGCGCGGGCATCAGGAATTGCAATCTGACGGATCGGACGACGAATAAGACCTCGGCGGACATGGCAAGTTCATGCGGACCCCGCAGGATGGCGCGCAGCCAGTCGCTGCGCGCGCGCTCCATGAACTTGAGGTAGTTCGCGTAATACACGACCCCTGCGGCATCGGTGTCCTCGTAATACACGCGTACCGTGAGATGAAAGGGTGTCTCGGGGCCTCTAACCATCGCGCGCGAGGAGCTTTGGGTCGGTCAAGCCCGCGGGCGCCGCCAAACCGAACAGCTGATAGGCGCGCGGGGTCGCCATGCGCCCGCGCGGTGTGCGCACAAGGTAGCCTTTCTGGATCAGAAACGGCTCGACCACATCCTCGAGCGTGCCGCGCTCCTCGCCCATCGCGGTCGCGAGGCTGTCGAGCCCCACGGGCCCACCCTCGAAGGTCTCCGTGAGCAATTGCAAAAGCCTGCGATCCAATGTATCGAAGCCGCGCTCGTCGACCTCCAGCACCCGTAAGGCCTCGTGCGCCAGGGCCGCCGTCAGTCGGCCGTCCCCGCGCACCTCGGCGAAGTCGCGGGCGCGCTTCAAGAGGCGATTGGCGATGCGCGGCGTGCCGCGGGCGCAGGCCGCGATCGCCGCCAAGGCCGGCTTCTCCGCGGCCATCTTCAGGATCTCCGCGGAACGCGCCACGATGCGCGTCAGATCCTCGGTCTCGTAAAACTCGAGGCGCTCGACGATCCCGAAACGATCG
>DAHWKH010000167.1 GCA_027343725.1 Acidiferrobacteraceae bacterium | reverse complement strand
CGCGGCTTGATCTCCTTGAAGCCCGGCAGGGGGGCCTGCGCCGGACGCCGGGCATCGGTCACCGTGTCGCCCACGCGCGCGGCCTTGACGTCCTTGATGCCGGCCACGAGGTAGCCGACCTCGCCCGTGGCGAGTGCCTCCACCGGCGACCGCTTCGGGGTGAATACCCCGATTTGCTCGACATCGTAATCGCGCCCGGTCGCCATCATGCGCACGCGCGCCCCGCGCTTTAAGACCCCATCGACCACGCGCACGAGCGCGATGGTGCCGAGATACGGATCGAACCAGGAATCGATGATCAGCGCCTTCAAGGGCGCCTCGGGGTCGCCCTGGGGCGGGGGCACCTGCGCCACCAGCGCCTCGAGGATGTCGCGGATCCCCTGGCCGGTCTTCGCGCTCACGCGGATCGCGCCGGCCGCCGGCACGCCGATGATGTCCTCGATCTCGCGCGCCACGCGTTCGGGATCGGCCGCCGGCAGATCGATCTTGTTCAGGACCGGCACGATCTCGAGATCGAGTTCGGCCGCGGTGTAGCAATTCGCGACGCTCTGGGCTTGTACGCCTTGCGCGCTGTCGACCACCAAAAGCGCCCCCTCGCAGGCCGTGAGCGAGCGCGACACCTCGTAGGAGAAATCCACGTGCCCCGGCGTGTCGATGAGATTCAGCTCGTACGTCCGGCCATCGAGCGCCGGGTATTGGAGCGTCACGCTTTGGGCCTTGATCGTGATGCCGCGCTCGCGCTCGAGGTCCATCGAGTCGAGCACCTGGCTTGCCATCTCGCGCGCGCTCAAGCCCCCGCAAAACTCGATGAAACGGTCGGCGAGGGTGGACTTGCCGTGATCGATATGGGCGATGATGGAGAAGTTGCGGATGCGCTCTTGCAAACTGGGCCTTGGGGCGCTTTGCGTGGAAAAGTCGCGGGCATCATACCGGGTTTGACACGCCAAGGCCAACGGCGACGCGGGCCTTGGCCGTAACGACCGGCGCGCGCCCCCCAGGCCTCAAAACCCGCCCCGCGGGCGCCGCGCGACGCCGCGCCTACCCAGGCCCCTCAGTTTTTGCTGAGCGCCAAAAAGAGCGCCGCCCCGTCGCGGTGGATGAGAACCGGCACGGGACCGCGCCCGATGTGCGTGAGGATGCGGCGGAAGGCGCGCACGCTGTCGACCGGGCGCCCGGCGACACTCAGGATCACATCCCCCGGGCGAATGCCGGCCTTCTCGCCCGGACCCGCGCTCACCCCCTCCACCAACACCCCGCCCGCCACCTTGAGCGCGCGCCTCTCGGCGGCGCTCAGGGGCCGCAGCGCGAGCCCGAGGGAGGCGCGGTGGCGCCGCGCCCGGGGCGGCTTCACGCTCGCGGCGGATTGCGCGTTGGGCAAGGCCCCGACGGCGACCGCGAGGCGCTCGGGGCGGCCGTCGCGGATGACGCGCAGGTGCGCAAGCGACCCCACGGGGGTCAAGCCCACGAGCGGCGGGAGCTCGGCCGAGCGCCGGATCGCGTGACCGTCGTAGCGCACGATCACATCGCCCGGGGCGAGAGACGAGTGCGCAGCCGGACTCCCGGGGATCACCTCGGAGACCAGCGCCCCGTGGGGCCTGCGCAGATGGAAGGCGAGCGCGAGCCTGCGCGTCACGTCCTGAATGGTGACCCCGAGCCACGCCCATTGCATGTGGCCGCTGGTCCTGAGGGCGTGGCCGACGCGCATGGCGAGATTGATCGGGATCGCGAACGACAAGCCCATGAAGCCGCCGGTGCGGCTGTAGATCTGCGAATTGATCCCGATCACGCGCCCGCGGCTATTGAACAAGGGTCCGCCGGAATTGCCGGGATTGATGGGGACATCGGTCTGGATGAAGGGGACGTAATCCGAACCCGGGAGGCTGCGGCCCACCGCCGACACGATGCCGGCGGTGGCCGAGTTCTTGAACCCGAACGGGGCGCCGACGGCCAGCACCCAGTCGCCGGTCCGCAAGCGGCTGGGGTGCCCGATCTTCACGGTCGCAAGGTGGGTGGCGGGGATCTTCAGAAGCCCCACGTCGCTCTTGGTGTCGAGACCCACCACGCGCGCCACGTAATCGCGGCGGTCGGCGAGCTTCACGATCACCCGTTGCGCGTGGTCGATGACGTGCGCGCAGGTGAGGATATAGCCGTCGGATCCGATGATGAACCCGGAGCCGAGTGACTTGGTCACGAGCCGCCGCGGGCGGGCGTTATGCGGGAGATTCCGGAAAAAGTGTTCGAGCGGGCCACCCGGTGCGCCGAATCCCCACTGCGGCGCGCTGCGCTTGATGACCTCGGTGCTGCTGATGTTCACCACCGCCTGGCGATTGGCGCCGTAGACGCCGGCGAAATCCGGCAGGCTCGTGGCGGCCGCGCACGCCGTCATCCCCGCGATCAAAAGCCCAAACGACCATCCTGCGGTGCGCGCGCCCCTGACCATGCCGCTCCCTCCTGAAAGCCGTCTCCTCGCCCCTAGCGGCTCGCGTGGGGCGGCACATGCCGCACCGACAAGGCCATGGTCTCGACGGTGAGCGCGGGGACATCGCCCATGACCGTCACCATGCGGTGATCGACGACCGACCGAAACACGTGCAGGGCACCCAAGCGGAAGAGCTGCTCCGGAATCTTGCGCTCTTGCAGCCGATGGCCGACGAACACCGAGACACCCGCGAGCCCATCCGAATACACGAGGTGCTGAACGATCCCCTTGTGGCCCGCAAGACGCCTCATCAAGTGCATCGCGAGATGGAACCCGGGCGGCGTGCGCCCGACGGCCCAACTGGGATCCGGGTCCGGAAACAGTTCGCCCCGTTCCTTTTTATAGGCGCTTACAGGACCGATGCCTATCGGGCCAATGGCCGAGGCCGGAATCTGTTTACGCAAGCGCAAGCGCGTGAACAGGAATTGCTCGATCCGGCGATTCGCCTGGTTGATCACCGAGGCCTTCAGCAACAAGCCGTTGCGCTGGGACGCCCACAGGCGATAGCCGTACCGGTAGGCATCGCGCGGGGCAATGACGACGAGGCGCGCGCGCATGCCGGCTATGCGCGCGACCCCGCCGGTGCGCACGCTGTAATACCGGCGCAGCGGCGCGAGGTGTGTCGGGATCAATGCCGGAAAGCTCTTCACCGCCGGCACCCGGCGCTCGATGTACACCACGTGCTGGTGCGGCAAGTAGCAGGCCACCCGGCTCTGGCTACGGACGATCACCTGGCGGGGGCCGTCCAAGGCCGTCAAGCGCTCGGTGACGCGCCCGTTCACGGCGC
>DAHWKH010000152.1 GCA_027343725.1 Acidiferrobacteraceae bacterium | reverse complement strand
CCTTGGCAGGGAATGCTGTAAGCTCTTGATATAGATATAATGGTGCCGGTGAGACGAATCGAACGCCCGACCTACTGATTACGAATCAGTTGCTCTACCGACTGAGCTACACCGGCTTGCTGCTACTATAACCTTTGGCGGGACCGCAAAGAAAGATCACGCATCCGATGCGGGCTTCAATCGCACGATCACCTCGACGCCCTCCATCTCCGTACCCTTGGGCAACGGCGGCAGGCCATCGACCGACATGGCCGGGGACTCGATATCCAAAAGCTCGCCGGTCTCGACGTTGTAGAAGTGATGGTGGGGTTCCGTGTTCGAATCGTACACGACACGCGAGGGATCGATGACGACCTCACGAATGAGCCCCTTCGCGGCAAAAACCCCGAGCGTGTTATAAACGGTCGCCTTCGAGACGTGCGCGGCCCCCTGGTTCACGAGGCGAAAGACGTCATCGGCGGTCAGGTGGACCTTGCCGCACAGCATGAGACGCGCGATATCGATCCGCTGCGACGTGGGGTTGATCCCGCGTTCGCGCAGTCGTGTCGCCAACCCGTTAGGGGACTGGTCGTGCCCGTTCATGTCCTCATTTTACCACAGATACGGCCGACCCGCCTCCCAGACTGCGGTCCGGGGCATAGGGTGCGGGGTCGCAGCCCGGATCTTCGCACAGCACGAGGTCGGCCGCCAGTTCCGCCGACGCCGGCGCCAACACGATGCCGTTACGGAAATGCCCGGTATTCACGAAACAGCCCCGGATTTCCGGGTGTTCGCCGATAAAGGGCACACCTTCGGGCGATGACGGCCGCAGCCCGGCCCATTGGTGGGTGACCGGGAAGGGCTCGAGAGCGGGCCAGAGCGCAAGGGCGCTCGCCCGCAGCGCCACGCGCGCCTCCTCGGTGAGCGTTTTGTCGAAGCCCTGTGTCTCCTGGGTACTCCCCACCAAGACACTCCCGTCCCGGCGCGGCACGAGGTAGCGCCCCTCTTTCAGGACCATGGTCTTCAAAGCGCCGCGCGGGGCCTGAATGAGGATCATCTGGCCCTTCACTGGCGTCACCGGCAAGGGCAGGCCGTAGCGTGCCAGGAGCGGCGCGCTCCAGGGGCCGGCAGCCACCACGAGCCGGCTGGCCGCGACCTCCTCGCCGTTCACGACAAGCCCCGTGAGGACCCCGCGCTGCCATCGCAGACCCTCCACGCAGGCCTCCTCCCGAATCGTGACGGGCAGGTTCTGAAGCTGCCCGCGCAACGCCCGCAAAAGCCGTGGCGGGCGGACCTGTGCGACATCGGGCAACCACAGCCCGGGCCCCCATTCACCGCCGGCGTCGACCTCGAGCCGGACACCAAAGCGCGCAGCCCAGGCCGTGGCGTGGTCCCGCTCCCCCTCGCCCAAACACCAGAGCCCCGAGGGCTCCCACTCCGGATCGATCCCCGTCGCCTCCTCGAGCCCCTTGCAAAGCTCCGGGTAGACGGCTTGGCTTGCCTGGGAGAGTCTCGTGACGGCATCGGGGTAGCGCCACGGGTAGAGGGGCGACAGGATCCCGCCCGCCGCCCAGGACGCCTCGCGCCCCAGCGCGCCGCGC
Organism: Acidiferrobacteraceae bacterium; assembly: GCA_027343725.1. GTDB lineage: Bacteria > Pseudomonadota > Gammaproteobacteria > Acidiferrobacterales > Acidiferrobacteraceae > Acidiferrobacter. Next base: position 5,571 of record DAHWKH010000152.1, on the reverse strand, counting down.
TCGAAAACCACGACCTCGTGCCCGTGCCGGGCGAGGGCACGCGCGGTCATAAGGCCGATCACGCCGCCGCCGACGACGACGATAGGATGCGTTCGCATGGCGCGGATTCTGACACTCACGACGGAAAAACGCGAAGACCGCTAGGATACGGGCGCCGAGTGCGTCGCGCGCGCGTCCCGCAGGAGATTCTTCGGCAAGGAAAAGACCACGGTCTCGGTCGGCCCCGCTTGTTCCTCGACGCTCTTCGCTCCCCAGGCCACGAGTTGCGCGACCACCCCCTGCACGAGGGTCTCGGGGGTCGAGGCCCCGGCGGTCACGCCGACCCGGGCCTTATCCGAAAACCAGCCCCGTACCAGGGCCTCCGGGCCATCGACCAGATACGCGGCCACACCCAACGCCGATGCGCACTCGCGCAGGCGATTGGCGTTGGAGCTGTGCCTGGATCCGATCACCACCACCACGTCGCACCGTTGCGCGAGCATGCGCACGGCGTCCTGGCGGTTCTGAGTGGCGTAACAGATGTCATCCGTGCGCGGGCCGCAAGCGGCGGGGAAGCGCGCGCGCAGGGCCGCGATCAGGCGCGCGGTATCGTCCACGGACAGGGTCGTCTGGGTGACGAACGCGACCCGCGCCGGGTCTTTGATGGGGACGGTGGCAAGGTCCTGCTCGGTCTCGACGAGATAGACCCCGTCATCCACCTGGCCCATGGTCCCCTCGACCTCGGGGTGGCCGGCATGACCGATCAACAAGCATTCGTAGCCCTCGCGTCGCCAGCGCGCGACCTCCTTGTGGACCTTCGACACCAGGGGGCAGGTGGCGTCGAATACGCGCAGTCCGCGCGCGCGGGCCTCCTCGCGGACCGCCCGTGCCACGCCATGCGCACTGAGCACCACGCGCGCGCCCTCGGGGACATCCGCCAGATCGTCCACAAACACCGCCCCGCGCGCCCGCAGGCCCTCGACCACCGCCCGGTTATGGACGATCTCGTGGCGAACGTAGACCGGGGCGCCGAACTCCTCGAGCGCCCGCTCAACCGTGGCCACGGCCCGCTCGACTCCCGCGCAAAACCCGCGCGGATTGGCGATATAGACGTTCATGCTACCTCTCGGGCACCTGCGCCGGCCCGATCGCGACAATATCGACTTCGAACACCAAGTCGTGACCGGCCAGCGGGTGCGTGAAGTCCACCTCCACGCCACTCTCGGATACCGCCACCACCTGCCCCATCACTTCATTCCCATCCGGCAGTGTAAAACCAAACGCCATTCCCGGAATGAGATCAACGTCGGCCGGGAACTGGGCCCGCGGAAACACCTCGCTCGCGTCCTCGCTGCGCTCGCCGAAGGCCTCCGCGGCCGCGACCACGAATTGCGCGTGCTCGCCGGCGGCAAGACCCAGGAGACAGCGATCGAGACCGCTCGGGAGCTCCCCGCTGCCGACCACGATCTGCCACGGCTCGCCGGCCTCGGTGCCATCGACGCGCGTCCCATCGGCAAGCGACAACGTGAAATGAAAGGATACGTGGCAGCCATCCTGGACCCGCTCCACCGGAGCCTCCTATTTCTTCTCGGTCGCGACCGTATCGCGCGCGACCAGCGCATCGACCGCCAGCAACACGGCCCCGACGGTGATGGCGCTATCGGCCAAATTGAACGTATACCAATGCCAGGTCCCGATGTGGAAATCCAGGAAATCTATCACCCGGCCGATCCGTATCCGATCCGCCAAATTGCCGAGCGCGCCGCCCAGCACGAGCATCAGCGCCACCACCATCATCCGGTGCGCGTGCCGCGCGCGCACCAGAAATCCGATGATGCCCGCGATGATGACGACCGCGATGGCGATGAAGAGCCCGTTCTGCCAACCGCTTTGCCGGCTCAGGAGCCCGAACGCCGCGCCGCGGTTGTAGACCAGGGCGAGATTCAAAAACGCGGTCACCCGCACCGGGCCCCGGCTCAGGTAGCGCACGGCCTCGAACTTGCTCCACTGGTCGAGCGCGAAGACGACGCCCGCGATCCCGAGGTAGCGCAGCACTAGGCATACCTCCTGGCCTTCGGCGAGCCGGTGATGGTGTCGAGACAGCGGCGGCACAGATCCGGATAGCGGGCGAGAGTGCCGACCTCGGGCCGGTGGTGCCAACAGCGCGCACATTTGGCGTGCGCCGAGGCCTGCGCCACCACGAACACGTCCTCACGCGCGGTCGCAGCGGCCTCCTTCGGCCGCTGAGCGAGCGCGTGCAGGCGCAGATCCGAGGTGATGAAGACGTAGCGCAACTCCTCGGCAAGCCCGGACAACTCGGCCATGAGAGACTCTCCCACGTACAGATCGAGCTCGGCGTCGAGCGTCGAGCCCACCGCCCCGCTCACGCGCAGGCGCTCGAGCTCAGGCCCCACGGCCTCGCGCAGATCCTGCATCAGACGCCACGACGCCAGGTCGTCTGCGGCGCTCTCGGGCACGGCGACTGCGTGCCAGGTATTCAAAAACACGCTCTCGGATCGCCGGCCCGGCATGTAGCGCCAGACCTCTTCGGCGGTGAAGCTCAGGATCGGCGCCATGTGGCGCACGACTACCTCCAGCATATGCGCCAGAACCGTTTGCGCCGAGCGGCGCTCACGGCTTGCGGCCTCCGAGGTGTAGAGCCGGTCCTTCAAGACGTCGAGGTAGAAACTGCCGAGGTCCACGACACAAAACTGCTGCAATCTCTGATACACCCCGTGAAACTGAAATTCATCATAAGCCGCGCGCAGCTCCCGGTCGAGCTCGGCCGTGCGCGCGAGCGCCCAGCGATCGAGCGCCAACAGATCCGCGATCGCGACGGCATCGGTGTCGGGATCGAAACCCGCGAGATTCGCGAGCAGATAGCGCGCGGTGTTGCGCAACCGCCGGTAGGCCTCGGTCACGCGCTTGAGGATCTCCTGGGACAAGGACATCTCGGCGCGATAATCAGTCGCCGCCACCCACAGCCGCAACACGTCCGCGCCCAGGCTGCGCGTGATCTCCTGTGGCTCGATGCCGTTGCCGCGCGACTTCGCCATTTTCTGGCCCTGGGCGTCGACGGTGAAACCGTGGGTGAGAACCGCCTCGTACGGGGCGCGCCCCGAATCGGCCACGGAGGTCAGCAACGACGACTGGAACCAGCCGCGATGCTGATCCGAGCCCTCGAGATAGAGATCCGCCGGGACCGTGAGTTCGGGGCGTTGCCTCAGGACGCAGGCGTGGGTCGCGCCGGAATCGAACCACACGTCGAGAACGTCGCGGACCGCCTCGTAATCCTGGGCCTGCGCGCCGATCCAGTGCTCGGGCGGCCGCGAAAACCACCCATCGATCCCCTCGCGCTCGATCACGCGCGCGACCTCCTCCATGAGATCCAGCGTCCGCGGATGGAGCTCACCGGTTTCGCGATGGAAGAACAACGGGATCGGCACGCCCCAGGCGCGCTGGCGCGAGATGCACCAGTCGGGGCGCGTCGCGACCATGTTCGCGATGCGTTCTCGTCCCCAGCCGGGCATCCAGCGCACGCTCTCGATGGCGCTCAAGGCATCCGCGCGCAAACCGCTTTTTTCCATGGAAATAAACCATTGGGGCGTCGCGCGGAAAAGGATGGGGGTCTTATGGCGCCAGCAGTGCGGATAGCTGTGGACGATCCGGGCCTTGTGCCACAGCGCCCCGCGCTCCGCGAGGAGTGCGACGAGCCGCGTGCTCCCCTCCGCGACCGCCAAACCGCCCACGTAAGGGGTATCGGCGAGGAAACGCCCGTCACCCCCGACCGGGCCCGCGATCGCGATCTCCCACCCGGTGTCGCGGGCGTACTGGCGCGCCGCCTGATAATCCTCTTCACCGTGCGCGGGCGCGATATGCACAAGCCCCGTGCCGGCGTCGGTGGTCACGTGTCCGCCGGGGATCACGGGCACCGTGCGCTCGAGGAAGGGGTGGCGCAGCGTCAGCCCGATGAGCGCCGAGCCTGGTACGGTGAGGTCGGTTGCCCGATCCGCGCGCCCGTAGCGCTCGGCGACTGCGTCGGCCAGCTCGTCTGCGACCAGCCAATAGGCCCCATCCCGCTCCATCACGCGATAGCGGATATCCGGGTGCACGGCGACCGCCTGATTCGCAGGCAGGGTCCAGGGTGTCGTGGTCCAGATCAGGGCGCTCACGACCCCCTCGCGCGCGCCCACCCCGATGCGCTCCCAGAACGCCTTGGGATCGACGAACGCGAACGCGACATCGACCGCGGTGCTCTCATGATCCTCGTAATCGACCTCCGCCTCGGCGAGCGCCGAGCGGCAGTCCACACACCAGTGCACCGGTTTTTCACTGCGATAGACGTGCCCGCGGGCGAGGATGCGCCCGAGCTCGCGCACGATCCCGGCCTCGCACGCCGGGTCCATGGTGAGATAGGGATGCGCGAAATCCCCGAGGATCCCGAGGCGCTCGAAGTCGGCGCGCTGGCGGGCGACCTGGGCCACGGCGTAGTCACGGCACGCTGCCCGGAAGGTCGTGGCATCGACATCGCGCCCGCAGCGCCCGAGCGTCTTCTCGACCGCGAGCTCGATCGGCAGCCCGTGGCAATCCCAGCCCGGCACGTAGGGGGCGTCGAAGCCGGCGAACCCCTTGGACTTCACGATGATGTCCTTCAGGATCTTGTTGACCGCGTGCCCGAGATGGATGGCGCCGTTCGCGTACGGGGGACCGTCGTGCAAGACATAACGCGGGTGACCGGCATGAAAGGCGCGTACGCGCTCGTAAAGCGGCAGCGCCTGCCAGGCCTCCAGCTGCTCCGGTTCGCGCGTGGGGAGACTGCCGCGCATGGGGAAATCCGTGTGCGGCAGCTGCAACGTGCTCTTGTAATCGGCACTCATGATACCACCTCGCGTTCACCGAAAAACGCCCGGGCCGCGTCCCGATCACGGGAGATCTGGGCCTGCAAGGCCTGAAGCGACGAAAACGTCTGCTCGCCGCGCAAACGCGTCAGAAACCGGACGGCGAGCCTCTGACCGTAGAGGTCGCCTGCGAAATCGAGCAAGTGGGCCTCCAGGAGCACGCGCGCCCCGCCGACCGTCGGCCGGCGCCCGACATTGGCAATCGCCGGGTGCGCGGATCCCGTCCCGGTATCGACCGTCACCGCGAACACGCCCGCGAGCGGCGGCGGGTCCGGCATCAGGAGATTGGCCGTCGGAAATCCCAGCAGGCGCCCGCGCGCATCCCCATGGACCACCCGCCCCCCATAGGTGTAAGGCCCCCCCAGCAGACGCGCGGCCTCATCCAAGACCCCGCGGGCCAAGGCTTGGCGCACGCGCGTGCTGCTGACGCGCACACCCCCTTCGCAATACGTGGGCGTCGGTTCGACCGAGAAGCCGTGGCGGTGACCGGCCGCGCGCAAGAGCGCGAAATCCCCGGCGCGTCCGGCACCGAACCGAAAATCATCGCCGATGACGAGCGCGCGCGGGCGCAGACGCCGCACCAGGACCGTCTCGATGAAGTCCTGCGCGCTCAAGCCGGCAAGACGCGCAAGAGCGCGAAATCCCCGGCGCGTCCGGCACCGAACCGAAAATCATCGCCGATGACGAGCGCGCG
>DAHWKH010000149.1 GCA_027343725.1 Acidiferrobacteraceae bacterium | reverse complement strand
CCTGGAGACGGTTACGTGGTTTCGATTACCTGGCGAAGGTGGTAACCGGAATCCAATTCAGAGATGGTGTCGAGGTGACAGACGTCGATCAGGCTGCCGCTTGATTCACTCAGCCAAACACCAGATTTGACAATAACTCTTGCAGCACCGGATCGGTACCCAAATCCGGTAACGGGTGACCCGCTGGGACTGTGGTGGTGGCCAGCGCCCGCCCGTCGGGCGCGATCACCGTCACGCTTGCGATGTCCGGGGAGACGGCGCGGTAGGCGTGCAACAGGGCATACGCGGCGTTCGGGTGCCGCTCGACCGGGAGCTCGTGCAGCTCGTGGGCGAGAAAGGCCAGGCGCGAGGCGTCGCGCGCGAGCACGTCGCGGACCTCCTCGGCGATCATCGCGCTCGTCAATCGCAGGCGCGCACGGGCATCGTCCTGGTAGCGCGTCCAGGAGTGCAGCCCGTACCAGAGCGCGAAGGATACGGTCGCAACGAACGCGAACCAGTACGTAACCCCCAAGGCATAGCGATGCGGCATCCGCGCAAAACGCCGCCGGAGCGCGACCCACCTGGAGCTGCGGGGCGGCACACCACGACTCTCTGCCATTCGTCCACCCCCTCCGAGCCCCGTTCCCGAATCCCGGGCCGGCGGCTTCTCATGAGTCTCAGTCTAGCCAAAAACCGGGTTCCGCGGCGAGGGGGGCCTCCAGCCCCCTTATGCCGGGCCCCGACCCTTTATACAATAGGAGGGATCCGGGAGGAGACGTGGCCGAGGCAGCCGAGAATCCCCAAGCCCTCAACAGGGCCGCGATCACATTCGCGGTGATGGCGAGCATCGTCATGAACGTGCTCGACACCACGATCGTGAACGTCGCCCTGCCGCATATGCAAGGCGGGTTGCGCGCGAACGTCGATCAAGTGAGCTGGGTGCTCACGAGCTACATGCTGGCGATGGTCGTCATCACCCCCCTGACGGGCCTTCTGGTCGAGCGCTTCGGCCAAAAACGGCTGATGCTCGTGGGCGTCGGCGGCTTCGTTTTCGCGTCGGCCATGGCCGGCCAGTCCCACAGCATCGTCGAGATGGTCGTCTGGCGCTTCCTGCAGGGCGCGTTGGGGGCCACCATGGTGCCCGTCGGCCAGTCGATCCTGGTCTCGAGCTACCCCCCGGAACGGCGCGGGGTGGCGATGGCAACGCTCGGGATGGGCATCATGCTCGGGCCGGTGCTCGGCCCGATCCTGGGCGGCTACCTGACCGACGATTGGAGTTGGCGCTGGTGCTTTTACGTGAACGTCCCGGTCGGGCTCCTGGCGCTCGCGCTCCTCGTCCGCTATGTCCCGGAGGCCGGGAAGAGCGCGCGCCCGCGCGTGATCGACTGGCTCGGGTTCACGGCCATGGCCACGGGTCTCGGTTGCCTGCAGCTGGTCCTGAGTCTCGGCGATCAGGACGACTGGTTCAGTTCGCAGCGCATCCGCCTGCTCGCGGTGATGGCGGTTGCGAGCCTCGTCTTGTTCGTCTGGCGCTCGCTCACCATCGAGCGCCCGATCGTCAACCTGCGGCTTCTGAAAAACGGCGCGCTCGCCCTCGGCAGCCTCGGTATCGGCCTCTTCGGGCTTGCGCTCTACGGCGTGATGGTGATCCTGCCGATCTTTTTGCAGGAGCACATGGGTTACGAGCCGCAGACCTCGGGGCTGGTCATGGCCCCGCAAGGCCTCGGCGCCATGGTCTCCATGTGGGCCGCCGGACGCCTCCTGAACCGCGGCGCCAATCCGCGCGCGCTCGCGATCACGGGCGTGATCCTCGGGGCCTTTGGCTCCTCGTTCACGCTCTCCTATAACCTCGGCATCAGCCCGAGCTGGGTGATCTGGCCCGGCGTGATCCGCGGTCTCGGGCTGGGCCTCATCTCGATCCCGCTCTTTACGATCGCCTTCTCAACGCTCACCAAGGCCGAGACCGCCGAGGGGTCGGGGCTTTTCAATCTCATGCGCAACCTCGGCGGTTCGGTCGGCATCGCGCTCATCACCACCATCATCACCGAATACACCCAGGTCGCCTGGAACCAGATGGGTGGCCATATCAACCCCTACCGCCCGGCTTTCGGCGTCTATGATCACGCCCTCCACGCGCCGCCCGGACCCGCCACCTGGCAGATGCTCGGCTTCACGCTCGGACAACACGCGGCCATGCGCGGCATTCTCGACGCCTTCGTCCTGGTCTTCTGGGGGTTTATCGCCATGTTGCCGCTCGTCCTGCTCATGCGCAGGCCCGCGATCCAGCACGCCGAGCTGCCGGTCGTCGAGTCCTGAGGGCTCAGGCCAAACCCCAGGCGGCGAGGCCGCCTGGGGGGACGATCTAGGCCTTGATGCCGAGCGCCTTCAAGGTCGCCTTGTCGGCGGTCCCGGTCGCCTTCAGATGGTGCTGCGACTGGAAGCGCTTCATCGCCGCCTCGGTCTTCGGGCCCATCAGGCCGTCGACCTTGAGCCGCGCGCCGTGCTTGTCGAGCGCGCCTTGAATCGCCTTGACGCGCGCGTTGCCGGCCGCCACCTTGCGGAGCGCCCCCTTGTGCACCGGGGTCTTGGCGGTCTTCGCCAGGGCCACCGCCGGAACCGCGCAGGACAGCGCCAACGAGACCCAGGCGCCACCGAGTAACGCTTTGCGAATGATGTTCATACCTTCCTCTTTCGACATGACAGACTGCCTCCCCCATGCATCCGAAACGCCCTGCGCATCCCGCACAAGTCGCGCGCGTTCCCCGGACAGGAGGAGTGGCGCATTATAGATTCGCCGGCCGCAAAAACACCAGAGCCTTTCATCGAATATTGCCAACTTTTGTAATTGGGGAATGCCCGTTTTGTCGTTGCGGTGGGATCGTGCGCCGGCCGGGCGATTCGCCACTGCCCGAAGCCGCGAAAAAAACGGGCGAGACCATGCTCGCCCGGGACTGTGGGAACCAGGCGCCGCCCCAGAGCGGCGCCGGTTTTGGCCTATCGGCCGTGAGTGGCCTGAAGCTGTTGGATAATCTGCTGGCGAACCGCAGGCTGCGTTTGGGCCAGGCTTGCGATGCGGTTGTAACGCGCAACCGTGAGCCCCGCCCCGCTCACCGCCGCCAACATCTTGTGCTGCGCCTTGACTTCGAGCGCATGCGCCTTGGCGGGCTTGGGATGCGTTGCGAGCCTGTGGATCAGCTTCAAGTGGATGCGGTGGATGGCGCGATAGGCGCGCACGAAACGATGCACGGTCGCCGGCGCCAGGTGTGTCACGGTCGGGGCGCCCGGCGCCCCCACGGGCGGTGCACCCCCGCCGGTCGGCGGCGCCATGGGCGCCGCGAAGGCCGCGGGCGAGAGCATCGCGAGGCCGAGGACCAGGGGACCTATCGCGCGACGCAAGGGCAGAACAGACCGAACACAAGGCATAAGCGTTTCCTCTCCAACCAATGAGTGGGAGTACGGCTCGTTGCAAGGGCAGTGCCAAGGCCGGTCCGACGTCGCAACTCCTTGAAAACCGGGCGCTCCGGGGCGCGGCCCGCGTGTCGGGTCACCCTTAATGTGCCATTTTGGCCCACATAAATGGCACATGGGTCATCCTGACCCATCAGGGCCGCCCCAAGCGCCGATACAGCGTGCGCCGGCCGATGGCCAGGATCGCCGCCGCCCGTTGCTTGTTGTCATCGGTGTGCGCAAGGACGTATTCGATGTAGCGCCTTCCGACTTCGGCCAGCGTCGGGAGGTCGTCTTCGGCTGCGATCGTAAAGGGGGCCGCGCCGTCCGCCGAGGCCTGCGCCGGCGCTGCGCGCAGTCGCGGCGGCAGATCGGCGCTGCGAATGAGCCCGTCCCGGCAAAAGGTCGCGGCGCGCTCCACCACGTTGGCGAGCTCGCGCACATTGCCTGGAAACGCGTAGCCGTGCAGGCGCGCGCGCGCCTCGTCCGCCAGCCGGCACGGGCGGCGGGTGTTCATGAGCGCAAGAAAGTGGCGGGTCAGGCGATCGAGGTCCTCGCCGCCGCGCTCGCGCAGGGGGGGTACGCGCAGGGCGAAGGTGTCGAGCCGGTAAAACAGGTCGTCCCGAAACCGTCCGGCGCGCACCTCGCCCTCGAGATCGCGATTGGTGGCGGCGATGATGCGCACATCGAGCGACCGCTCGCGGTCGGCGCCCACCGGCCGAACCCGGCGGTCCTCGAGGACCCGCAGGAGCTTCGCCTGCATGTCCCAGGACATCTCGCCGATCTCATCGAGCAGCAGGGTGCCGCCGTTGGCCTCGGCGAACAGCCCCTTGCGCGCGCCCTGGGCGCCGGTAAAGGCGCCGGCCGCGTGCCCGAAGAGCTCGCTCTCGAGCAGGTCGGAGGGGATCCCGGCGCAGTTCACGGGCACGAAGGCGTGCTGCGCGCGCGGGCCTTCCTTGTGGATCGCGCAGGCCACCAATTCCTTGCCGACGCCGCTCTCGCCGGTGATGAGCACCGGGGCCTCGGCGCGCGCCACGCGCCGCGCGGCATCGAAGAGCGCGCACATCGGTTCGCTCACCCCGACGATGCCGTGAAAATCCCCGCCCATGGCATCCCCCAAAGCCCCCATCATCACCTCGTTGCGCCGATCGGTCCTCTCATCTTAACAAAAGGCCCGCTCCGGGGACCGCCCCCCATCCACTCCCCACGCAGATCGGGCGACAGGTCCCGTGGCGGCCAATCCCACGCGCCCGCGGGCCTCGGGTTTTGCCGTACCGCGATCTGACCAGTGGTCGGCTCTCACTCGCCTCTCGTCTGTCCTGCGGGAGCCGGACCCGCCCGCCTCGCAAGCAGGCTCTACACTTGTCATTCGATCGTGCTTTGTCTGTTGAACCGAGGATTCTATGGATAGACCCCTGCGTGTCATGGCCGGTGCTCTGGCGATCCTGACGTCTCTTGCCTGCCGCTTGCCGGCCCAAGCCGCGAGCGGCCCTTATCTCTTTGTGACGCCCCCACGGGAAAGCAAGGCGCGCGCCGAGCGTGATTATGCGCCCATCGCCGCCTTTCTCACCCGGGCGCTCGGCCACACGGTCGTCTACCGACACCCGACCGGCTGGCTCCCGTATGAGCACTGGATCTGGACGGACCACGCCGCGATCTATTTCGATGGGCCGCAGTTCGTGGGGTGGCGTCTGAAGAACCTGGACCAGACCTTGGGTCCGCGCGTGCCGCAGCCGCTGGCCTGGCGCCTCTATACCTGGAAAGGCTCGCCGGTCACGTCCATCCGCCAGGCGTCCGCGGGTGCCACCTTGTGCGCCCCGCCGGTGCCCAACTTCGGGACGCTCTGGGCGAGCCGCTTGTTCCCGAATCCGGCCCGCCAGCCCTACTTCCGGAACATGCGCAGCTGGAAGGCGATTTACGAGGCGGTCCGCCATCACACCTGCGAAATCGGTATCGGGCCTCAACTGACGCTCAACTCCCTGGATCCGACGGGCCAGGGCCTCACCACCATCACCCAAAGCCCGTCCTACCCGAATCAGGCCTTCACGATCAGCCACGCCCTCCCGCGCGCCGTGCGCCTGCGTATCGTGCACGCGCTTTTGAGCCCCGCGGGCGAAGAGGCGATGATGCATTTGCGCAAACGCTTCGCGCAAGGCCGCCCGCTCGTCGATCCGCGGGCCGGCGCCTACAAACGCGCCGCCCGGGCCCTGAACCCGCAGTGGGATCTGATGTCCGCCGGCATCGACCACGATCTCGCCGTCGACAGGACCCGCGAACACCTGCCACGAGGATAAGGGCGTTGCGGCACGGGCCGGGATCGAGGGGCCTCCCCCTCTCCCGTCCGCACGGCGGAGCCCCGCGGACTCCGCGGCGTCCTGCCTTCGGTAACGGGCAACGGGCCGATCGCGCCGGCCCAGGCGCGGGCTGTCGAGGGCGCCTCGTGCGCGCCTCGTGGATGAGCGGCAACCGGCCGTGACGGTCCCGGCGCGCCTCCCCACCGCTTAAGACAGACGCGTTCGCCCGTCCGGACGGGCCGGGCCCCGGCCGTCCCGGTGTTGCCGGGCAGGTGCCCCGCATCGACGCCGCGGCCTTGACAGGGCCTCTGCGCTTGGCCATTGTGGGCAGCGCATGCTCCCGTATCCAGACATCAACCCCGTCGGCTTCCATATCGGTCCGCTGCCCGTGCATTGGTACGGGCTGCTCGAGATCATAAGCTTCGTCCTCGGGACCTTGTGGCTCATCCGCCGCGGCCGGCGCGCGGAATGGAGCTGGACCCAGGAACAGGTCATGGACCTCGAGTACTACCTCGCCATCGGCGCCATCGCCGGGGGGCGCGTCGGCTATGTCCTCTGGTACGACCTGCCGTTTTACCTCGGGCACCCCCTGCAGATCCTCGAGGTCTGGAACGGCGGCATGTCCTTCCATGGCGGGCTGATCGGCGTCATCCTCGGCTGCTGGATCTACGGCCGGCGCCAGGACCGCGCGACCATGGCGATCCTTGATTTCGTGGCGCCGGCGGCGCCGATCGGATTGGGGCTTGGGCGGATCGCCAATTTCATCAACGACCAACTCTTCGGGCGCGTGAGCCACCTCCCCTGGGCCATCGTCTTTCCGGCCGGGGGCCCACAGCCGCGCCAGCCCTCGCAGATCTACGAGTTCCTGCTGGAAGGGGTCCTGCTGTTCCTCATCCTCATCCTCTACAGCCGCAAACCGCGCCCGGTGGGCGCGGTCGGCGCGCTCTTCGTGCTCTTGTACGGGATCTTTCGCTTCCTCGTCGAATACACCCGCCAGCCGGACATCCAGCTCGGCTTCGTGCTCGGGCGCCTGGACATGGGTCAGATCCTGTCGCTGCCGATGATCGCCATCGGCTCCGCCCTCCTATGGTGGGCCTATCGCGGGGGCTTCACCACAGAGCCCTCCGAACCCCGGAAGAGCGCCGCCGTCGGGTCGCGCGCGCCCGGGTCCTGACGCGCCCGCGATGACGCCCGTAAGCCCCGCCGCCAAGCGTCGCTTCGTTCGGATCCTGATCGCCGTCACGATCCTCTATGGCCTGTTCGCGGCAGTCCTCGCCTTCCGCGTCGTCGTGCGCCAACAGGTCGTGCGCCGCCACCTCGAACTCGCCCTGGCCCACGATCCGCGCCGCACCTTCGCAAGCCGGCGCGCGGCCGAAGCCGCGGGGCATGGGCTGATCAGGCAACTCATGGCCACCTCCCCGCGCAACCCCTGCGGGCGCGGTCCGGCGTTTCAGTGGGCGCAAAGCAAAGGCCCCAAGCCCCCGGCCTGCACGATCGTGATCGGCGTGCGCCACCGCCGTCTCCTGGTGTGGGCCTACGATACGCAGGGCCACCGCATGGACACGATCTTCGAGCGCTTAAACCCCCCGCCGCGCCACCTCCTCTAGTCCCGACCCGGATCCGGGCACGCCCCTGAACCCGCCCCGTCGCGGTGCAGGCAATCCTTTTGGCTATCCGTTCTGGTGCAAGGCATCGGGCTTTCCGTAGCAAAAACCCGAGCGAACCCGCGAAAAACCACGCACCACGCCCCTGGCATGTTCCCTGCAATAGCGGCCTCGCCATCGTCTGGCCCATTTCCGTCAGGAGGGATTATGCACAAGCGGATCACACCACCGGCATGCGCACGCGGCCTCGTGTCGCGGGGGCGGCCTTTATGAAACTCGTCACCGCCATCATCAAGCCCTTCAAGCTCGACGATGTCCGGGAGGCCCTGTCGGAGATCGCCGTGCAGGGCATCACCGTCACGGAGGTCAAGGGCTTCGGGCGCCAGAAGGGCCATACGGAGCTCTATCGGGGGGCCGAGTACGTGGTCGACTTCCTGCCCAAGGTGAAGATCGAAGTGGCCATCGACGACGATCTCGTCGA
>DAHWKH010000141.1 GCA_027343725.1 Acidiferrobacteraceae bacterium | reverse complement strand
CTGCGTCAGCGCCGGGAACACCGGCGCCCTCATGGCGATTGCGCATTTCGTTCTAAAGACGCTGCCCGGAATCGATCGCCCGGCGATCGTGACAGCACTCCCGACACTCAAAGGCCACGTCCACCTCCTGGATCTTGGCGCCAACGTCGACTGCACGGCCGAGCACCTGCGCCAGTTCGCGGTCATGGGGAGCATCGTGGCGGCCGCCGTCGACGGCCTGCCAAAACCGAGCGTCGGGCTTCTGAACGTCGGAGTCGAGGACATCAAAGGCAACGACACCGTCAAGGAAGCGGCGCGTTTGCTCCAGGACAGCGGGCTGCATTACGTGGGTTTCGTGGAAGGCGACGGCATCTATAAAGGGCAAGCCGACGTCATCGTCTGCGACGGCTTTGTCGGCAACATCGCCCTGAAGACGAGCGAGGGCCTGGCGGAAATGGTCCGCCACTTCATGAAGCAGGCGTTCGGGCGCACGATCGCCACGCGCCTGGCCGCGCTCGTCGCGCGCCCGGTCCTGAAGGCCTTCGGCCGCCGGGTCGATCCGCGCCGCTACAACGGCGCGACCTTCGTCGGCCTGAACGGCGTCGTCATCAAGAGCCATGGCAACGCCGACGCCCTGGGCTTAAGGCACGCCCTCGAGGTCGCCCTGCGCGAGGCGCGCCAGAACGTCCCGGACCTCATCCGTCGCGAACTCGCGCCGCCGCCGCAGCGGGGATTGGCGTGACCTACACCCGCATCCTCGGCACCGGTGGATATCTTCCGGACCGTGTCGTCACGAACGCCGAACTCGCACGCACCGTGGACACGTCGGACGAGTGGATCGTGTCGCGGACCGGCATCCGCGAGAGACGCCTGGCGGGCGACCGGGAGACCACGTGCGATCTCGCCGAACAGGCCGCGCGCGTCGCCCTGGAGGCGGCCGGCTGCCAGGCCTCCGACATCGATCTCGTGATCGTGGCGACGACTACCCCGGACCGCGTGTTCCCCGCCACCGCGTGCCTCCTGCAGGATCGCCTCGGCATCCACGGGCCGCCGGCCTTCGACGTCCAGGCGGTGTGCACCGGGTTCATCTACGCCTTGAGCATCGCCGACAAGTTCATCCGTGCCGGCAGCTGCCGGCGCGCGCTCGTGGTCGGCGCCGAAACGATGTCGCGCATCGTCGACTGGAGCGACCGCTCGACCTGTGTCCTGTTCGGGGACGGCGCGGGCGCCGTGGTCGTGGGGGCGGCCGACGAGCCGGGGATTCTGTCGACCCATCTGCACGCCGACGGGGCCTATAAGGACCTCTTGACCGCGAACACCGGGGTCTCGGACGTGCGCGCGGCCTGGCCCGGGCGCATCACCATGCGCGGGAACGAGGTCTTTCGCATGGCGGTCACCACCCTGGACGCCCTGGTGGGCGAGACGCTCGCCGCCCATGGGCTCGCCCAGGGCGACGTGCGTTGGCTCGTGCCGCACCAGGCCAATACCCGGATCATTGCCGCAACCGCCAAACGGCTGGGTCTGCCGATGGAACAGGTGGTCGTCACGGTCGACCGCCACGGCAATACCTCGGGGGCGTCCATTCCGCTCGCGTTCGATACCGCGGTGCGCGATGGCCGGATCCGACGCGGGGATGTTGTTCTCATGGAAGGATTCGGGGGCGGGTTCACCTGGGGCTCGGTCCTTCTCACGTTTTAGAAAGAGTCAAGAGGTTGCTGTGAGCGACAATCACGCCTTTGCGCTTGTGTTTCCCGGCCAGGGATCCCAATCCGTCGGGATGCTGCGCGGCCTCGCGGCCGTCTACCCCGTCATCGGCGAGACCTTTTCGGAAGCCGGCGATATCCTGGGCTTCGACATGCGCGCCCTGATCGAGCAGGGCCCCGAGGAGGAATTGAACCGCACGGCGATCACCCAACCCGCGTTGCTGGCCGCCGACATCGCCTGCTATCGCGCCTGGCGCGCGGCCGGGGGCGGGGTCCCGGCCTCGGCCGCCGGCCACAGCCTCGGGGAATACGCAGCCCTCGTGTGCGCCGAATCGCTCGTGTTCGCCGACGCCTTGCGATTGGTCGCGCGGCGCGGGCAACTGATGCAGGAGGCGGTGCCGGAAGGGGCGGGGGGGATGGCGGCCATCCTGGGTCTCACCGACGAGGTGGTGCAGGAGGTGTGTCAGGAGGCCGCCCAGGGGGATGTGCTCGCGGCGGTCAATTTCAATGCCCCGGGCCAAGTGGTGATCGCGGGCGCGCGCGCCGGCGTCGAGCGGGCGATCCAGGCGGCCAAGGGGCGCGGCGCGAAGCGCGCGCTGGTGCTGGCCGTGAGCGTGCCGTCGCATTGCGCGCTCATGACGCCGGCCGCGGAGCGGTTCGCGCAGGCGCTTGCCGAGGTCGCGATCGCGCCGCCCAAGCTCCCGGTCTGGCATAACGCCGACGTCTCCGTGTCCGCGGATGCCGCCGCCATCCGCTCGGCGCTCACGCGCCAGCTGTCCTTGCCGGTCCGGTGGGTCGACACGGTCAAGAGGCTGGTGCAGGAGGGCGCCTCGTCGATCCTGGAGTGCGGGCCGGGCAAGGTTCTGACAGGACTCAACAAACGCATCGCGTCGGTGCCGTGTCTTGCGCTCGGGGCGCCTGAGGATCTCACGGCCGCCCTGGCCGCGGCGCGACCGTGAGCGGGGAGGAGGGAGGGGCTATGGAACTTGCGAACGAAATCGCGCTCGTGACGGGTGCCAGCCGGGGAATCGGCGCGGCCTGCGCGTTGCGCCTGGCCGCCCAAGGGGCGCGCGTCATCGGGACCGCGACCTCGGAGGGGGGACTGAAGGCGATCACTGACCTTTTTCAAGGCCAGGGGGTCAACGGGCGCGCGGTTTTGCTCGACCTCACGCAAAAGGAGTCCGTGGATGCTTTGCTGTCGGATCTCGAACAGCGCGGCGAATGGCCGACCATTCTCGTCAATAACGGCGCCATCACCCGCGACGGGCTGGTTTTGCGCATGCGTGACGAGGACTGGGACGCGGTCATCGCGACGAATCTCACGGGCGTGTTCCGGCTGACCCGCGGGTGTCTCAAGGCCATGACCCGCGCCCGCAAGGGCCGCATTATCAACATCAGTTCCGTCGTCGGCGTGACCGGCAACGGCGGCCAGGCCAACTACGCGGCCGCCAAGGCCGGCCTGATCGGCTTCGGGCGCTCGCTTGCGCGCGAAGTGGGCAGCCGCAACGTCACCGTCAACGCCATTGCCCCCGGTTTTATCGACACCGACATGACCCGCGCCCTAAGCGAGACGCAACGGGCCGCCCTGCTTGCGCAAATCCCGCTTGGGCGACTCGGGGAGGTCCAGGATATCGCCTCGGCGGTGGCGTTTCTGGCCTCGCCCGCGGCCTCCTACATCACCGGGACAACCTTGCACATCAATGGCGGAATGTATATGAATTAACACTTAAAGTAGACTTGGCTAGGTGGTTGTGTTAACAATGCCGCCGCCGCAAAAAAGCTGACAACGATTTCCTGGAGGAAGACCATGAGCAGCATCGAAGAGCGCGTCAAGAAGATTGTGGTGGAGCAGTTGGGCGTCAATGAGAACGAGGTCTCGACCGACGCCTCGTTCGTGGACGATCTGGGTGCCGATTCCCTCGACACCGTGGAGCTCGTCATGGCGCTCGAAGAGGAATTTGACTGCGAAATCTCCGATGACGAGGCCGAAAAGATCACGACTGTCAAGCAAGCCGTCGACTACATCACAGCGCACGCCGCGAATTGATTCGGATCATCGCCGCCACCGCGCGGCCTGCTAACCGGGGGATCCATTGAGCAAGAGGCGCGTTGTCATAACCGGACTCGGGGCCGTCACGCCTCTCGGCCTGAACGTCGCTGACAATTGGCGGCGGATCGTCGCGGGCGAGAGCGGGATCGGTCCGGTGACGCAATTCGATGCCAGCGGTTTCCCGTCGACGATCGCGGGCGAGGTGCGCGGATTCGACCCGACGGCCTTCCTTTCGGAAAAGGAGGCGCGCAAGATGGATCGCTTCATCCAGCTCGGTCTGGCGGCGGCCGTCGAGGCGATCCAGGATTCGGGCTTTACGGTCAGCGAGAGCAACGCCAAACGCATCGGCGTCTACATCGGGTCCGGAATCGGCGGCGTTCACACGATCGAGGAGACGACCCGGACGTTTATCGAGAGGGGTTACCGGCGCATCTCCCCATTTTATATTCCCATGAGCATCATCAACATGATCTCGGGGAACTTGTCGATCCTCTACGGTTTGAAGGGCCCGAATCTGTCTGTCGTGACGGCCTGCACGACGTCGACACACGCCATCGGCGAGGCCGGGCGCATCGTCGAATACGGGGACGCCGATATCATGATCGCCGGCGGGTCTGAGGCGGCCGTGACGCCCACGTCCATGGCGGGATTCGGCAATGCCCGGGCACTGAGTGCGCGCAATGACGACCCCACGCGCGCGAGCCGCCCCTGGGACCGCGATCGCGACGGGTTCGTCCTGAGCGAGGGCGGGGCCGTGGTCGTGCTCGAGGAGCGCGAGCATGCGCTGGCGCGCGGCGCGCGCATCTATGCGGAACTCGCGGGCTTTGGCATGAGCGGCGATGCGCATCACATGACAAGCCCGCCCGCGGACGGCGAGGGGGCGGGGCGCTGCATGCAATACGCCTTGCGCCACGCGCAAGTCGATCCGGCCGACGTCGACTACATCAACGCCCACGGGACATCCACGCCGCTCGGCGATCAAGCGGAGACCCGCGCCATCAAGCGCGTCTTCGGGGCGCACGCGCAATCGCTCGCGGTGAGCTCAACGAAGTCCATGACCGGCCACCTGCTGGGGGCGGCCGGCGCCATCGAGGCCATCTACACGGTGCTTGCGATCCATCACCAGATCGCGCCGCCGACCATCAATCTGGATCACGCGGACGCGGAGTGCGACCTCGATTACGTCCCGCACACGGCGCGCGACTTGACGATCGAGACCGCGATCTCCAATTCCTTCGGATTCGGCGGCACCAACGGGACACTCGTACTGCGTCGGTTTTCCTAGGGTTTATCGCCATGCAGCCGGTGGTCAGGCGCGCGCCGGAGACCCTTATCGATCTCGCCGACGTCCACGATCGCTTTCCCGACCGGTATCCCCATTTGTTGGCGAGCGCCCCGGCGCCCGGCCGTTACGACATCCTCTTCGCCTACCCGAAGGCCGCCCGCGTCCTGCAACCGGGGGCCGGCGCGCACGAGCGGCGCGCCTTTTTTGCCTCACTCGATACCCCCGATAGCCCGCAGCCGGCATGCGCCCAAGGCCTCGGCCTCCCATTCCTTTACGGCCACTTTCTCTACTTCGGCTACGAACTCGCGGGCGCCTTCGAGCCGCGGTTGCGTCTGCCGCGGCCCGCGACCCCGCTCGCCTTCGCCCAGGAGAGCCTGGGCGCGTTGATCCGCGATCACGGTGCGCGCCAGACCTACGTCACGGCCGCGCGCGCGGATATCGCCGATGCCATCGAGCAGGACCTGGGCGCGGTCCGGGAGGACCGGTCCCGGGGCTCGGTCTGGGACATCGAGGAAGAGGACGACCGCGTCTTTCGCGCGCGCATGAGGGCCATTCAGGAGTTCATACTCGCCGGTGACATCTTTCAGGCGAATCTCTCGCGCGGCTATGAGGCGCGCACCAACGCCCGCCCGGCCGCGCTTCTCAAGGCGCTCATGCGTCACAACCCGGCGCCGTTCGCGGCCCTCGCGAGCCTCGGCGCGCAC
Organism: Acidiferrobacteraceae bacterium; assembly: GCA_027343725.1. Taxonomy (GTDB): domain Bacteria; phylum Pseudomonadota; class Gammaproteobacteria; order Acidiferrobacterales; family Acidiferrobacteraceae; genus Acidiferrobacter. Next base: position 1,781 of record DAHWKH010000141.1, on the reverse strand, counting down.
ACGATCATCAGCGCCTCGCCCGAGCGTCTGGTGCGCACCGAGGGGGCGCGCATCCTGACCCAGCCGATCGCGGGGACGTGTCCGCGCGCGCTCGAGGCGGACGCCGATGGCGCGGCGCGCGCGGCCTTGTGCGCGGATCCCAAGGAGCGCGCCGAACACATCATGCTCGTGGATCTTGAGCGCAACGACCTCGGCAGGCTGTGTGTCGAAGGCAGCGTACAGGTGACCTCTCTCATGGCGGTGGAATCGTACGCAAGCGTCCATCACCTCGTCTCGCGGATCGAAGGCCGCCTGCGCCCCGATACATCACTTGAATCCGTGATCGCGAGCCTGTTCCCCGGCGGGTCCATCACCGGCTGCCCGAAACAGCGCTGCATCGCCATTCTGGGCGAGCTCGAACGGGAGGCGCGCGGCCCCTATACGGGGAGCCTCGGCTACCGCAACCAGGCCGGGGATCTCGATCTCAACATCCTGATCCGCACCCTGGTCCTTGCCGGGCAGCGCCTGACGTGGCGGGCGGGGGCGGGTATCGTCGCCGATTCCCAGATCGAGCGCGAGCTCGCCGAAACGCGCGCGAAGGCGGCGGGGCTTGTAGGGGCGCTCACGGCATGAGCGTCCGAACCCTCATCAACGGCACGCCCACCGACCAGGTGCCGATCGTAAATCGCGGCCTCCAGTACGGGGACGGGCTCTTTGAGACCATCGCCGTGCGCGCCGGGCGCCCGCTCCTGTGGGCGCGGCACGCGGAGCGTCTGCTCCACGGCGCGCACCGCCTGGGGCTGGACGCGCCGGACATGGCGCGGCTCGCAGACGAGGTGCACACGCTCTCCGCGACCGCCGAGCGGGCGGTCGTGAAGCTCCTGCTCGTGCGCCGCGGCCACGAACGCGGTTATCGTCCGGCGACCGGGGAGGCCGATCGCATCGTCTCGCTCCTGCCCTGGCCCAGCCGCTCTCTTCCCGCCGCCGGGGTGGACTTGGTATGGTGTCGGACGCGTTTGGCCCGCCAGCCGCGGCTTGCGGGCCTCAAGCACCTCAACCGCCTCGAGCAGGTGTTGGCGCAGCAGGAGTTGGGCGGGTGTCGTGAGGGACTGATGCAAGACACCGAGGATTGGGTGATCGCGGGCACGATGGCGAACGTCTTTCTGGTCGAACACGACGCCCTCGTGACCCCGCGTCTCGAGCAGGCCGGGGTGGCGGGGGTGATGCGCGCCGAGGTCCTGGCCACGGCCCAGACCCTGGACATCCCGGCGCGCGTCGAGGACGTCACGCGCGACCGGGTGCTGGCCGCGGACGCGGTGTTTCTCACCAACGCCGTGATCGGCGTGTGGCCGGTCCGCAGCCTGCCCGAACGGCGCTACGAGGCCCCAGGCGCGCTCACGCGCGCCCTGCAGGCGGCATTGGCCGAGGCGGGGGGGTGAGGATGCGCCGCGCCCCTCAGGTGCGCCGGGTCCTTGCGGCCTCGGGTCTGGCCCTTGTTCTCGGGGGTCTCTGGTACCTCCTGGCGGATCGGCCGCTCCACCCGGGCCGGGAGCTCTTCAAACTCCCCGCCGGCACCACGATGCATGCCTTCGCGCATCAGCTGAAGGCGCACCACATCATCGATTTCACCGACCCGTTCATGGTGCTTGTGCGGCTCGAGGGGGATGGCAGCGCGCTCAAGGCCGGCGACTACCGCTTCCACAATCCGACCACGCCGCAGCGTATTCTGGACAAGGTGGTGGCGGGGCGCGTGGTCGAGTACCCGTTTACCTTCGTTCCCGGCTGGACCTTTCAGGAGATCC
>DAHWKH010000068.1 GCA_027343725.1 Acidiferrobacteraceae bacterium | reverse complement strand
TTCCTGTTTTTCTATATCGGGGAGGGGATTTTGCATTACGAGCCGCGCCTTTTTTACAAGCATCGCGGCATGGAAAAACGGTTCGCGGGACTCACGCCCCCTCAAGGGGTCATCCTCGCGGAACGCGTGTCCGGGGTGGATTCGGTGGCCCACGCGCTCGCCTACTGCCAGGCGTGCGAGGCGGCGCTCGGGCTGCGTGCCCCGTCCCGTGCCCGATATCTGCGTGTCATTCTCGCCGAACTCGAGCGCCTCTATAACCACCTCCATTACCTCGGTCACCTCGCCAAGACCACGACCCTCAAGGTGGGCGACGCCGAGGGCAGCCTGCTCGAGGAGCGCATCAAGCAGATCAACGCGCGCCTCACCGGCAGCCGCTTCCTGCGCGGCCTCCTGACGGTCGGCGGACTGCGGCGCGACCTCGACGTCTCCACCCTGCAGCCGGCGCTGAAGGCGCTCGCGCGCGAGGTCGAGGATTACCGCGAGCGCTTGGCGACCACGCGCAGCCATCTCGATCGCCTGATCACGACCGGCCCGCTGGCGCGCGATGTGGCCTTCGATCAAGGGGCTTGCGGGCCGATCGAGCGCGCAAGCGGGCTCGATCGCGACCTGCGCCGTGACCACGCGTATGCCGCCTACGACCGCCTGCGCTTCGACGTCCCGGTGCGCGAGGCCGGCGATGCCGACGCGCGCGCGCAGGTGCGCATGGACGAGATCGGCGAGGCCTTGGCGTGCATTCACCAGGCCCTGACGCGGCTGCGTCCGGGACCCGTGCAGCGCCGCGAGGTGGTCGCAGACCCCGACCCCGACGGCGAGGGGCTCGGCTGGGTGGAGGCCGCGCGCGGGGCCCTCTTTTATGCCGTGCACATGGACCGCGGCCGCTTGACGCGCGTGAAGATCAAGGAGCCGTCGTTTTCGAACTGGCGCGTTTTTCCGTTCACAGTGCAAGACAGCAATATGATGGACTACGCCATCAACGAAGCGAGCTTCGGCCTCACCATGGCCGGGGCCGACCGCTAGGGGGCTAGCGATGCCGATATGGACGTGGTTTGGTCTCAAGACCGGCCGGGCCAGCACCTCCTGGCCCGAGGGGCCGGGGCCCGATGGCCAGGACGGCGTGCTCGGCATGCCGCGCCTGACGCCCGATCGTTGCCGTGACGGCTGCCGCGAATGCCTCTCCGTGTGCCCGACGCGCGCGCTTTCGCACACCGACCGCGGGATCGGCATCGATTACGGGCGTTGCGTCGTGTGCCAACTCTGCGTCGAGACCTGTCCGACGCAGGCCTTGGCGGCAAGCCATGATTGGGCCTTCGGGGTGCGCGCGCGCGAAGACCTGCGCTCGCCGGATATCGACGCGGAGCCCGCGCGCGGGCCGCTTGCCTATTTCGGCAAAAGCCTGCATATCCGCCACGTCGACGCCGGCTCCTGCAACGGCTGCGAGTCGGACATCGAGGCGCTCGCGAACCCCTTCTACAACCTGCACCGCCTGGGGATCTTTTTCACGCCCTCGCCGCGGTTTGCCGACCTCCTGCTGGTCACGGGCCCCGTCACCTACGCCATGCGCGAGCCCTTGTTGCAGACCTACGAGGCCATGCCCAAACCGGCCTTCGTCCTGGCCTCGGGGACGTGCGCGGTGTCGGGCGGGACCCAGGGCGGCGGCTATGCCTGCGGTCATGGGCTCGAGGGCCTCCTCCCCGTGGACCTCTGGCTCCCGGGCTGCCCGCCCAATCCCGCGGCCCTGATCGAGGCCCTCCTCGTGCTCCTCGACCGCCGCCCGCAACGGTTACGCCGTCGTGCACGCGACTGAGGCGGTTCTCGTCATCGCCGGCCTCGCGGTCGCGGCCGGCCTTCTCGACCTCTTCGGGGCCGTGCGCTCGGCGCGCGCGGCGCTCGCCTTCGGCATCGCCTGCGGCTCGCTCGCGGCGATCGCGGGTCTCCCCCACGGCACGGCCCCGGCGGCACTCCTCCGGAGCGGTCCCTGGACCCTCACGCTGCGCTTCGATCCGGCCGTGCTCTGGCTCCTGCTGCCGGCGGGATTCATGGCCTGGCTCGCCGTGGTCAGCGATGGGGCGCGCCGGCGCGGGTGGGTCGCGGGCGCGGCGGTCACGCTCCTCGGCGTCCTCGGTGTCGCCGGGCTGCAAAACGGCGCGGGCTTTCTGATCGCCTGGGAACTCATGAGCCTGGGCGGCGCCCTCATGCTGTTGACGGAAACCGGCGACACGGCCGCGGGCCAGGGGAACTACTTCATGCTGTCCTTGCTCGAGGCCGGAAGCGTCGCCCTGCTGTTGGCCATCCTGCTCCTCGGGCCCTCGCTCGCGTTCTCCACCTACCCCCATCGCTGGCTCCTGGCGCCGGCGCCGGAGGCCTTCGGCATCGCGCTGCTGTTTGTCGTGGGCTTTGGCGCCAAGCTCGGCCTGCTACCCTTTTACGAGTGGTATCCCGATGCCTACGGCAGCGGCAGCGGGGCGAGCGGCGCGCTCCTGTCGGGCCTCGTTTTGAACGTCGCCTACTTTGCCCTGGGGCGCGCGCTGTTGCGCTGGCTTCCGCACGCCGCCTGGACGCTCGGGCTCGGCATTCTGGTGCTCGCGGCCGGCATCATGACCGCGATCCTCGCGGTGTTTTATGCCTTCCAGCAGAACGACTGGCGGCGCGTGCTCGCCTTCTCCTCGGCCGAAAACGCCGGCATCGCGGTCGCGGCGCTCGGGGCCGCCCTCCTCTTTCGCGAAGCCCACGACCCGACACTCGCGGGCCTTGCCTGGATCGTCGGTCTTTTGCACCTCATGGGTCACAGTCTCGCCAAGGGCAGCCTGTTCCTGACGGCGGATGCGGTGAAGGCCGATCAAGGCGACTACGGGATGCGCCAGCGCGGCCTTTTGGGGCGCGCGCCGTGGACCCTCGGCATCGGCGCGGTTCTCGCCGCCATGAGCCTTGCCGCCATGCCGCCGACGGCCGGCTTCGTGAGCGAATGGTATCTGTTCCAGGTCCTCTTCCACGATTTCACCCTCCCTGGCGCCGGCGCGCGCATGACCCTGGTCCTGGCCGGCGCGGGGCTTGCGCTGACGGTCGCCGTGTCGCTTGCGACCTGCGTGAAGCTCGTGGGCGTGGGGCTTCTCGGACGGCGCGCCGACGCGGGCGCGCGCGTCTCTTTCACAAGCCGGCTGGCGATCCTCCTCGGCGGGCTCGCGGTGCCGGGTTTCGCGGCGAGCCTCGTCGTGTGGCTGCCGGCGCTCGCCGCGGCGAGCTGGCCCGATGCGGCCGTGCCGCGCGCGCTCGTGCACGGGCGGATCCTGATCCCCCTGAGCACCCGGTTTGCGTTCATCTCCCCGCTCAAACTCGTGATCGTCGCGCCCTTGCTCGCGCTGATCCCGGCCGTGCTCGTCATGCGCTCCATTCGCCGGCAGGGATTGCGCCGTGCCCCTCTGTGGTGCGGCGGCGAAACCTATGCGGTCTCCAACGGGGCCACCACCAGTTTGTCCTTCGCCAACGCGCTGCGCGTGTTCTATTCTTTTATCTATCGCCCGGTCACCGACACCGCGCGCAATCTCGAGGGCAAGGGCTACGTGCTCAAGGAGTTGCGTTTCGACACCACGGAAACCCCCCTCTTCGGGCCGCTGCTCTTTAAACCGCTCACCCGTTTCGTGCGCTGGCTTGCCGATCGCATCCAGATCATGCAGCGCGGCCAAATGAACGCCTATCTCGCCTTCATCGGCATTTTGCTATTATGCGTGCTTGCGTCCGTTTTCTTTTGAACGTTGGAAATCTCCATGACTTACCTGTATCTCGCGATCTTCGCGATCCTCGGGGCTTTTGCCCGCTACCAACAGACCCTGATCGTCCAAGCCCTGACCGGCCCCGGCTTCCCCTGGGCGACCCTCTCCATCAACGTGCTCGGGTCCGGCGTCATGGGTTTCCTGTTTTTCGAGACCCTCGAACGGATCACCATGTCCCCGAAGCTGCGTACCGGCCTTCTCACGGGCGGCCTCGGCGCTTACACGACGTTCTCCACGTTCTCGATCGAGACCTATCACCTCCTCGCGCGCGGCGATATCGGCAGGGCGCTCCTCTACATCACAAGCTCCGTCGGACTGTCGCTTATCGCCGTGTTCCTCGGGGCGTATCTCTCACGCAGCATCGGGGTCTGACCATGCCATCCATCCGAGTCGTCCGGGTCTATATCCAGGAAGGGGACAAGTTCCAGGGACACAATTTGATGAAGGAGCTCTTTCATCTCCTGCACCACGAACACAAGGTCCATGGCCTGACCGTGTTCCGGGGCATCGCGGGCTTCGGCAGCAAGGGCGAGGTGCATGCCGATGATCTTCTGCGGATGACGGCGCATTTGCCGCTGGTGCTCGAATTTTTCGATGAGATCGAGATCGTCGAGGCCGTGCTCCCGGGGATCGAGGCCATGGTCCCCCCGGGGCGGGTGATTTGGTGGGACGGCGCTCTCCCGCCGGTGATAGCGTGATGACCTATGTCTTTATCGCGCTCTTCGCGATCCTCGCGGCCTTTGCCCGTTACGGACAGACCGTGATCGTGCAGGCATGGGCGGGCCGGGATTTTCCCTGGGCGACCCTGTCGATCAACGTGTTCGGATCGTTCCTGATGGGGTATTTGTTTTACGCGACACTGGCAAGCGCCATGGCGCCGGCCCTCCGGACCGGCATTCTCATAGGCGGCCTCGGGACTTACACGACGTTCTCCACCTTCTCCCTCGAAACCCTGAATCTCATCGAGGAAGGGGAGTCGCGCAAAGGCCTCCTCTACATCACAAGCTCCGTCGGACTGTCGCTCATCGCCGTGGTCCTCGGGGCCGCTCTCTCACGCAGCATCGGGGTCTGACCATGCCATCCATCCGAGTCGTCCGGGTCTATATCCAGGAAGGGGACAAGTTCCAGGGGCACAATTTGATGAAGGAGCTCTTTCATCT
>DAHWKH010000043.1 GCA_027343725.1 Acidiferrobacteraceae bacterium | reverse complement strand
CCGTCGTATACTCGGCAAGCTCGCGCAGGACGTCCGAGGGCGGCGTGCTGTGGGCGCGGGCGTAGTCCTCCAGGGCCTCGTCGATGAGTCTCTCCATGGGACTCAAGTGTAACCGATTTGGCCCGCGGAGCGAGGGGCGGCCGGTCCCGCGGACGCGGGGGGCCCTGTGGTCTGGTAGGGAGCGATTGTCAGAAACACGGCCCGTTCGGGCTGGTCGAGGAGGTTAGGGGTATGTCGATGGCGGATCGTGACGGCGTCATCTGGTACGACGGCGAACTCGTGCCGTGGCGCGAGGCCACGACACACGTGCTCACGCACACGCTCCATTACGGGACGGGTGTCTTCGAGGGGGTCCGGGCCTACCCGACGTCCACTGGGCCGGCGGTGTTTCGGCTCGACGCCCATGTCGACCGTCTGTTCCGCTCGGCCCACATCATGGGCATGGACATGCCCTACACGAAGGCCGTCGTGCGCGAGGCGATCCTCGCCTCGGTGCGCGAGAACGGGCTGGAATCGGCCTATATCCGGCCGATGGTCTTCTACGGATCCGAGGGCATGGGCCTGCGCGCCGACACCCTCAAGGTGCACGTCATCGTCGCGGCCTGGTCCTGGGGCGCCTATCTCGGGGCGGAGGCCCTGGAACGCGGCATCCGCGTGCGCACCTCGTCGTTCAGCCGTCATCACGTGAACGTGACCTTGTGTAAAGCGAAGAGCAACGGGGGCTATATGAACTCGATGCTCGCCTTGCGCGAGGCCCAGCAAAGCGGCTGCGACGAGGCCCTGCTGCTGGATACCGAGGGGTTTGTCGCCGAGGGCAGCGGCGAGAACGTCTTCATCGTGCGCGACGGCGCGCTCCTGACGCCGGAGTTGACGGCCGCGCTCGAAGGCATCACGCGCGACACGCTGATCGAGCTCGCGCGCGAGATCGGGGTGCCGGTCAAGGAAAAGCGCATCACGCGCGACGAGGTGTACATCGCCGACGAGGCCTTCTTCTGCGGCACGGCCGCCGAGGTGACCCCGATCCGCGAGGTCGATGCGCGCGCGATCGGCAGCGGCCATCGCGGGCCGATCACGGAACGACTGCAGGCGCTGTATTTCGAGCAGGTCCACGGGCGCCGCAAGACGCATCCCGAATGGCTGACGGCGGCCCCCCTGAAGGTGGCCGCGCGGCGCTCGCAAAACGCCTAGCGTCATGAGCGCGAGCGAGCCCCTCCCCCCCGCGAACCCGCCGGATCGGCGCCACGAGGTCACGCGCGCGGATTTGCCGCTGCACTGCCCCTTGCCCCAGGACAGCCTCTGGAATCTGCATCCGCGCATCTATCTGCCGATCGAGGAGAGCGGCGAGGAACGCTGCCCCTACTGCGGGACGGTCTACGTCCTGGTCGACCGTTAACGGCCTATGACCCGGGAACGGGCGCTCGTCATCGGCCCGGCCTGGGTCGGCGACATGGTGATCGCGCACAGCCTCTTTCAGGTGCTGAAGGCGCGCACCCCGGAGTGCGCCCTGGACGTGGTGGCGCCCGCTGCCACGGCACCCCTTGCGCAGCGCATGCCCGAGATCGACGAGGCCATCACGCTGCCGGTCGCGCACGGGCGGCTTGCGCTTTTGCCGCGCATCTCGCTCGGCCTGCACCTGCGCGAACGCCATTACGAGCGCGCCTATGTCTTGCCGCGCTCCTGGAAGGCCGCGCTGCCCGCGTGGCTCAGTGGGGCGAAGCGGCGCACGGGCTTTCTCGGCGAGGCCCGCTTTGGACTCATCAACGATGTGCGCTCCGAGCCGCGCGGCGTCAAATTGCGCACCGTGGACCGCTTCCTGCGGCTCGCCGAAGAACCCGGCGTCCCTAAGAGGGAGGCCCCCGTACCGCACCTTCTGCGCGACCTCGACCACGGGCGCCGGACGCTCTCGCGTCTTGGCGCAAGCGCCGATGGCGCGCCCATCCTAGTACTCTGCCCGGGCGCCGAATACGGGCCCGCCAAACGCTGGCCGGCGCGGCATTTCGCGACCCTCGCCCGGCGCTACCACGCGCGCGGCTGGCAGGTCTGGCTCCTCGGCAGCGCCCGCGACCGCGCGATCGCGGACGCGATCCGCGCAGACGCACCGGATCGTTGTCTCGACTTCATCGGCCACACGACCCTTCTCGAGGCCCTCGATCTCCTGGCGTTCGCGCGCGCCGTGGTCACCAACGACTCCGGGCTTATGCACGTCGCGGCCGCCCTCGGAGTCCCGGTGGTCGCGGTTTTCGGGTCCTCGGACCCGCGCCACACCCCGCCCCTGAGCGCGCGCGCCGAGGTCCTGTGGCGACACCTCGACTGCAGCCCGTGCTTTGCGCGCACCTGCCGTTTCGGCCACCTGCGCTGTCTCGAGGAGATCACCCCGGGACACGTCGAAGAGGCCCTCGAGCGACTCCTCACGGCCGATTAGGACGACTTGGCGTGCAGCGCGGCGCCGCTTGGCGTCTTGCGCGTGCGCCGGCCGCCGGCGGTCGCCGTGGGTTTGTCGGTGGACCGCGGGCGCGTGGTCGGCCCGCGCGCGGCCTGCGCATCGGAGGGACCGCTTTCGGGCTTACGCACCCAGCGGTCCCCGCGCTTTTCATACTCGTGCTTCAAGGCGCTGTAGGCGACGCGATGGGAACGCGCCCCCTCGCCGTAGGTCTTGACGGCCGATGCGTGCGCCTTGCGCCACAGGCTTTGGGCGTGACGGTCGGAGCGCATGATGGTGGCAGGCGGCGTGGCGCGTTCGGGAGGGCGCTTGGCGGCAGGACGCCGGCTGGCGGCGCGCTTTTTGGGGGCGGCGCGCACACTCGCCTTGGTCGATTTCGAGGGGGAACCCTTCGCCGCATGCGGAGTCGTGCGCGTGCGCGGGCGGCGCGCTGTCTTGGCCGAAGTCTCGCTTCTCGCCATTGGACCTCCTATCCAGGGTAAAGGGCTATTCCAAACCGCTTACCCTCGAAAGACATCCGCCCTGCGGACGGGCTTCTCACGAAAATGCGCGCGCTCTCGGAGGAGGGCTGCCCTCACGAGGGCAGAAACCTGTCGAGGGCGGCTATGACGCGCGCGGCCGGGAGTTCGTCCAAACAGCCACTGTGGCTTTCGCGATGGTCCTCACAACCCTCTTTCTGACACGGGACACAAGGCGCAACGCCCTGCAGCAACACGACGTTACCGACCTGCTGCAAGGCGCCGACGCGCTCGTAGGGACTACGATCCTGGGCAAAACCGGCCGGCCACGGCCCCCAGCGCGTAGGGTCCGTCGGCCCGAAGAGGGCGATCGTCGGGACACCGGTGGCCGCGGCAAGGTGGGTCACCGAGGTATCCGGGCCGATATAGACGATCGCGCGCCGCAGCAGGGCGGCGAGTTGCGCAAAAGACAGGGTTCCGGAGAGATCGGTGGCGTCGGATTCCGGGCCGAGGATGGCGCGCGCATAGTCCCGATCGGCCGCGGACGGACCGCCGGAGACGAGAACCCGCACACGGCGCGCCCGCAGGTGCGCGATCAATGCGCGCCACCCCGCGACGGTCCAGCGCTTGTAGCGCCGCAGGGGCGCGAGATGCAAAACCGCGAACGGTCGATCGTCTCCCGAAACCACTTGCCGCACCGCCTCGGCCTCCTCGGGCGAGGGCGCGGGCGGCACGACTTCGTAGGACCGCTTGATGCCGAGGCGATCGGCGAGCCGCAGATACTGGATCAACACCGGCGCCCGTTCGTCGCCCGTCACGCTATCGGCATAGAACCGCCGCTTCCAGTGGCCGGTGTGCCCGGCGGGCGAAATGATCCCAAGGCGCCGGCGCGCGGCCAAAAAGGCGTAGGCGAACGGCCGGTCACCGGCGAGCACCGAGAGCGCGAGATCGTAGCGGCGCGCGTTCTCGCCAAGCCACGCGCGGTACTCGCTGAACGATGGGCGCTCGGGCACCGCAATGACCCGGCGGATGTCCGGATTCCCGGCGAGCACACCGTCCGTCCCGCGATACACGAGCACATCGATCTGGGCGCCGGCGAAGCCTTCGCGCAGTGATCGCAATAACGGCGTCGTCACCAGCACGTCACCGATTTGACGCGTGACGATGACGAGAATGGTTCGGGGATCGGAGCGCGGCACGCAGGGCTTTAGGTCGAGCGCGCATCGCGCGCAAGAGGGTGTCGGGCGTGTCCACTCAGGCCCTTGCGGGCCCGGATCTCGGTCGAGCGCAGACAGGCGGTGAGCCGCTCCTGATTGCGCGCGAAGTGTTCGCGCGGGTTCTCCGGGTGCCATAAATGGATCGTGGGCGCGGCAAAGCGTGCGCCCCTGCGGCGACAGCCGGCGCGCAGCAGCCGGATGGCGAGGTCCGAATCCTCCAGGCCCCAGCCCTCGTAACTCTCCTCGAAGCCGTTGATCCGCTCGAGGTCCGCGCGCCAGGCCCCGAGATTGCAGGTCTTGACGCCGGCCCAGCCCCGTTGCGTCCGGCCCCAGGTCCCCGGGATCACGAGGAGCCGGAAGACCTTGTTGATATCGCCCCGCGCCCAGTGGTAGGCCCAGCGCGCGAGTGACCAGTCAAAAAGCGGCGCGCCGCTCGCCAGGGCCGCGCGCGTGAAGGCGGGCGAAAGGAGCGCGCGATGACCCGAGACGAAATACCCGCGCTCGGCGAGCACCTTGTGGGAGGCAACGAAACCCGGGCGTGGCACGCAATCCCCGTCCGCAAACACGATGTAGTCGGCATCCGCCTGCGCCAGCGCCCGATTGCGCACGGCCGCGGCCCGGAACCCCTCGTCGGGCTGCCAGACATGCGTGACCGGAAACGGCGCCTGCGCGCGGAAGGCGGACACGACGTCCGCCGTGTCCGGCGTGGACCCATCATCGGCCACGTAAAGCGCAAACCCGGTATCGGTCTGCGCGCCGTAGCCGGCCAGCACGAGCTTCAGGGCCTGCGGCCAGTTATAGGTCGTGACGATGACGGCGAGGCGCATCGGGGGTCTTTGGGGAGTTGTGAAGCAGCATGAGCTTGGCGTAGCGGTAATAGGCGCCCTCGGCATTCGATACCGCGAGCATAAACCCCTCGCGGCCGTCGGCGAATCCACGTTTCAGAAAATAGGTCCGAATGAAGGCCCAGAGCCCGTGCGCCACGGCCTCACCGAGGCTCGCGCGACGCCCGCGTTCATACAAGGCCCGGGCGCCCAGGGTGGAGTAGTGGTCCACCTTGCGCAGGACCTCTTCGAGGTCCACGAAGGCCTCATGATACAAGCTGACGTCCAAAGTCGCGACCGGGCCGTCCACTTGCAGGCGCTCGTGCACGAGATCGTCGCTGAACCGCGCCTGCCCGCGGGCAAAGAGTCGCGTGACGTAGTCCGGCGCCCACCCCCCATGCCGGATCCAGCGGCCGCAGTAGCTCGAGACCCGCGGCAGGCGAAAGGCGCGGGTCTCGGGGTGGCCGGCAATCGCCGCGCGGATGGCATCACCCGACCCGGCCGCGAGGTATTCGTCGGCATCGAGCGACAACACCCAGTCCTGGGTCGCTAGTCCGAGCGCCAGGGCCTTTTGCGGGCCGAAGCCCCGCCACTCGGCCTCCACGACCTTGTCCGTGAACTCCCGACAAATGGCCACGGTGTCATCCGTGCTGCCGGAATCGACGACAACGATCTCGTCGGCCCAGGAGACCGACTGGAGACAGCGACGGATGACGCGCTCCTCGTTCTTGGTGATGACAATCGCCGTCAGGCTCAATCGAGGTCCTCGGGGCATGGGATGAGTCTCGCAGCCCTTGATGCCGGTAGGGGCGCCGGCGCACTTCTATCACCACTCACCTCTCAAGGCGGATCTGGCCTTGATCGGGCCCTGCGGAAGTCTAGCAAATCCGGTAGGGGCGCGGCTCGCCCGGGGCCTCGAGAGGGTGATGTCCGGCGTTCGGGCCCAATGCGCGAAAGAGAAAGGTAGGCGCGGGCCGGATCACCGCTTCACGCGACACAGTGCAGGATGACACGCCCCCTCGCGGCTGGTTAGTGAGAAGCGCGGTGAGTTTTTTGGCCCACACGAATGAGGGCCGGTAGACGACCTCGGATCGGGAAAACCCCGCCGAGGCCGTCGCCGCCAGCAGCCAAGGTATGGTTGCGGCGCCGGATATGCCCCAGTGTTGGTTCTGTGAGACCGCCTCCTGGTCTCCGGGGAAAAACGCTATCGACGGAAAGCTCCCGTGAACCGCGGGGATCATGCACACCGTTTCCAAGACAAGGGTCGCACCGGGATTCATGACCGAACGCACCCGTTCCAAAGCCCTTAAGGGGTAGCGCGTATGGTAGAGGACACCCGCGCACAGAACGAAGTCGAACGTGCCGATGGCCTCGGGCGAGAGGTCGTGGACATCCAGGTGGCTCGCCGTGATCTTGCTGCCTTTGATGTTCAAAACATACTCGAACTGCGCGCGCGCCTCTTTGTCCCAGAGGTCGACGGCATGGACTTGCCCGCCCCTGCGCTCCAGTTCAAGCGCAAAGTAGCCATCCCACGTCCCGATATCCCGCACACGCTTGCCCGCGAGGGGCTCCGGCAGGCGCAAAAGCCGCGGGCGGCGATCGAAACGTCTTTGCTTACGCTTGTGGCCCGTGACAATACCATGGCCCAGGTCTACCGGCGAGTGCCACCAGGGGCGTAATCGCGAGAGGTCCGTCAGGATTCGTTCTCTCTCTCCGGTGCTTCACCAACCGCGTTATTCATGCAATCTTCCCCTTGGTTGTCATGCTTTTGCTTCCGCCGAGGCGGCTGTATATTGTGCCCATTTTCCGTGTTCGGGGTGTTGCGCAGGATCATGCGAGGGGCCTTCGGCCCCTCGCGCGCAAGAAGCCTGTATTTGGCCACCCTCGCTGGCCTAGCCCCCGGATCCTGAGGCCCGTGCCCCCAAGCCCCGGCGCAGGCGCGCGCGGAGCCCATGGGTCTCGAAACGCAGCAATCGCTCCCAGGACTTGAGGCTCAAGGGATGCCGTCTGAGCAGTCGCCCCATCGCGGCACGGGCCGCACGCCGATCCCCTGCACGATAGTATGCGCCGACAAGCGTCCCGACGTAATGGATCCACAACTCGGGCCGGTCCTTGAGAAACACGGCATTCTTGGTCACGAGGCGCGCCTGACTGCGCGCAATGGCCTCGTAGTCGCGAGAGCGGCTCAACCGCGCATAGGGGCCGTCCCGGTTGTACACGAGCGGGCGCGCGACATGGAGGTATTTGCGCCCCGCGCCGGCGAACCGCAATACCAGGTCGACGTCCTCGGAAACCATCATGTCCTCATCGAACCCCCCGAGGGTCGCGAAATCCCGCGCGCGGGCACAAAGACCAATGGCGCTCACCGCCTTCAGCGAACGCGGTGAGTTCAGCGCCCGCCCCCGAGCGATGCCACGCCTTGCGCGTCCACGCCGCGTGTCCGGGGCCACGCCGCCTATCCATGCGACATCCGGTGCCGCGGGGCCCGTGAACACCTGGGCCATGGCGGCGAGGAAGTCCGGCTTATACTCATCGTCGTCGTCCAGAAAGGCGATGATCTCGCCGCGCGCGCGCGCAATGCCCGCGTTCCGGGCCGCCGACACACCCTTAGGGTGCTCGTGGTGAACGGTCGTCACGCGCTCGTCGGACAACTGGGCGAGCAGGGCGGCCGTTGCGTCCGTGCTGCCGTCATCGACAATGCAAAGCTCCCAGGACGAGAAGGTTTGGGTCCTGACGCTCGCCACGGCGGCGCGCAATAGCTCGCATCGGTTATGCGTCGGGATGACGACCGTAAACACGGGGCGGGTGTGTGTGTTCACGTGCACGGCTTCCCAAAATCACGGCATGGGGGAACGGGACGCCCTGCGGTCCGCGTTCTTGAGGCGGACTCGGGGCGCGGCGAGCATCCCATGTCGCCGATCGACCGTCAAGGGCTTGCGCGCGGCGGCAAGGGATCCGAAGCGGCCTCGGGTATCGTGCGCTCACCGTCCCGTTCGGCGAAGACATCGTGCGCGCCGGCACCGGTTTCGGGTTGAGGCCGTTTCGGCACCCTGTTATGCTGCCGCCACAAGGGGTGCGGCGGTATTGCCGGCTCACAGGGAGGCCTGCCGCCGATTCGAGACATTTGGGATGGATGTCTCGGGGGGCGCGCAAGCCGGTCCCTCGGCTCGCCTCGGAATGCTATCGCATGGTAACGGAAAAAATCAGCGGACGATGGTCGGTGCCGGCATCACGATTGCGGAACGATTTCTGCGCGCGCGCCTTCATGGCCCTCATCCTGGGCTACCCCCTCTTGGTCCTGCTGGTGCAGGGCGCGATGAACACGATTTTTGCGCTCACCGTATTCCTCACCATCTCTGTCCTGGTCAAGGCGTCCCGGTCCGGGGGCGTGGACGTGGAGCTCGGTGAGTGGACGTACAGCGTTGCCATGGGCTTGCTCCCGCTCGCGATCTTTCTGAGCGACGCCTATCACTCGGCGTTCACGGCGCCGGCTTACGATGCCGCGAGTCGATTTTTGCTGTCCGGCCTGCTCTTTATCGGGTTTCGCCGCCTAGATAGGGCGGTCCTCCTACAAGCGTCCCCGGGATTTGCGCTGGGAACGTTCGCGGCCTTGGCTGCCATGCTCTGGTTCCCCGGGGCGCCCGGGCCTCGGGCGGACACCTATTTTTTGGACCCGATCCATTTTGGCGACACGGCCCTGATTCTCGGCACACTATCCGGCGCCACCATCGACTGGGCCGCGAAAGACCGACTGTGGGTGCGAGCACTCAAGGGCATCGCCCTGGTTCTCGGGGTCTATCTCTCGATCCGCTCGGGATCGCGGGGCGGCTGGGTCGCGATGCCGGTCCTGTTCGGCGCCTGGTATTACCTCGCATCGAAGCGCCTGACGGCGAGACAACGGGCGATGGTTTTTGTCACCGTCCTCGCCGTCGGCGCGCTTGCCTACGTCTTTGACGCGCAACTTCAGCAACGCGTGATCGATGTCTGGCGCAATCTCGTGGGCTACCAAAAAGGGCGCATCGACACCGCCGTGGGCGTGCGATTCAAATTGTGGGAGGCGGGACTCGTGTTGTGGTGGCACAACCTGTGGTTCGGAATCGGGCCTCGGGGCATGAAGATGGTTATGGTGCCCATGAGCGAGTTCGGCCTCGCGGCGCCGATCATCGCGGCCTGGGCGCGGGCGGAGATGCATAACGACATCCTGGCGAGCACGACCGCCCTGGGATTGCCCGGGCTCATTGCCATACTGGCCGTTTATCTGGCCCCTCTGTGGGTGTGCGCGCGCGCCCTTAAAAGCCGGGACTCCCTGCGCCGCAAGGCCGGGGTGGCCGGGATCCTGTTCGTCCTGGGGTTCGCGGTGTTCGGACTCACGGTGGAGGTTTTTGACCTCAGCATGATGACCGCGTTTTACAGCATGACGAGCGCCCTGCTTTGCGCGCTCGCGGCCGGACCGAAAACGTCCGAAGACGACGCTCGGCGCCCCGGTTGACGTTAGGGTCTTAGTCGTGGACTTCGGCCTCACGGGGACTTTCGTCCAAACGATCGGCGCGCGCCCATCGAATCAACGAGCTGGGCGCGCGCCATCGGGACAAAGGGCTACGGGCAACCCTTACAACGGATCTTGGGTATGAACCACGGGCGGAATTCGGAAGCATCAACAGGGCGCGCGAGCGCGCCGGGGCGCAAGGTGGGCCGGCGGCTTGGTGTTATCCTGGGCGTCGTCATCGCGATCGCTGTTGCGTCGGCACTGGCAAACAGCCTGTGGCCCGCCACGGTAGCCCCCGTTCGTTACCCACTCCGATGGACGCCTCTGGCCGGCTCGACCCATCGCAACGAGCCGGACCGCGGCGTGCCCTCGGGGCGCATAAGCCCCGCGACCTGGCTCGGCAGGGGTAAGACCTTATGGCTGTTTGGCGGCTATGGTCTTTCCGGAAACGACAAGCCGCGCTACCTGGATGACCTCTGGTCATACAACCTTCGCCGGAAACGCTGGCGCCTGTGGGCAAAAGGTCCCCCGAGCCAAGGCCGGGGCAAGAGACCCGCCGCTTATCCTCTGGGGCGGGTGGCGAGCATGACCTGGAAGGGTGTCCACGGGACGTTTTGGATGTTCGGAGGCTTCGGGGAAACGCGCGGCGGCATAGCCAACGGACTACAGGACCTGTGGCGCTTCGATGCCGCAAACCACCGATGGACCCGGGTCGGGGGGTCGCTCGTCGGCAATGTGCCGGGGCGCTATGGAACACATGCGCGCAGCGGCCCGCGAACCTGGCCTGGGGCGCGCAGCGGCGGGGCAACGTGGACCGGACACCGGGGACACCTCTGGCTGTTCGGCGGCTATGGGGACGGGGCGGGTCATCGCGCGGGCTGGCTCAATGACCTGTGGCGCTACAACCCGGCCCGGAACCGGTGGACTTGGGTCAGCGGGTCACGGCATATCGACCGCCCCGGGCGATACGGGACGAAGGGGCGGGGTGGACGGCGGACGACCCCGGGGGGGCGCAATGGCTCGGTGTCCTGGGTCGGGCCGCACGGAAACCTCTGGCTTTTCGGGGGCTACGGCTACGGCGCGAACCCGTCGCGTCACGGGCCGCTCAACGACCTCTGGGAATTCCAGGTGCGTGATCGCAAGTGGATCTGGCAAGGGGGGTCCCGGCGGGTGTCCGCGCCGCTTGAGCCTTCCGGACCCCATGAAGGCCCGGGGGGGCTTGGGGAGGGCTTTTTCTGGCCGGGGCGGCGCGCGGTGGTGGTGTTCTCCGGTTTCGGGGATGATGTGCATGATAAGCCCGGGTATCTCGACAGCCTGTGGGCCTACCACCCTCGGCGCAAGGCCTGGGTCTGGCTCGGCGGGGGCGCACGACGCACGGCGGGATGCTGCGTGAACTCCGGGCAGCGCCCGGGCGCGGCGGTCCCGGGCGCCGCGGGCGGCGGCGCGAGCTGGCAGACGTCGAGGCACCTCTTTCTGTTCGGCGGCTACGGCCTCGATGCCGCCGGGAATGTCGGCTACCTGAACCGCCTGTGGGAGGCCCCGAGGCCGCGCCTGCGATAGCGCAACGATGGAGAGGGCATGTTCAGCATCCTGATTCCCACGTGGAATAACCTCGACTACCTGAAACTCTGCATCGAAAGCGTCGAGCGGCATTCGACGATCGACCACGAGATCCTGGTCCATGTCAACGACGGGTCGGACGGCACGCTGGATTGGGTGCGGGCGCGCGGCCTGACTTATACGCACTCCGAACGCAATATAGGCGTGTGCCTGGCCACCAACGGGCTTGCGGCCTTGGCGCGCCACGAGTGGCTCTTGTACTTGAATGACGACATGGTCTGCTGCCCCGGCTGGGACACGGCCTTGTACGCGGCGACCCAAAGCGTTACGACTGATCTCGCGCTCTTCTTCTCGCGCCTGATCGAGCCGACCGATACCGGCAACCGCCTCGTGCTGGTCGAGGATTGCGGGCGCACGCCCAAAGAGTTCGACGAGCAACGCCTCCTTGCGCGCTACACACGCGCGGCCAAGCCCGGTACGCAAGGGCCCTCGCAACCCACCCTCGTGCAGCGCAAATGGTGGCACGCGGTCGGCGGTTACAGCGTCGAATTCAGTCCCGGCATGAGCAGCGATGACGACCTCATCATGAAGTTCTGGGTCCTCGGGTGCCGCGACTTTCATTTGGTGGACGCAAGCCGCGTTTATCATTTCGCCTGCCGCAGCACGGGGCGGCTGCGCAAAAACCGCGGCGGGCGGACCTTCCTGATGAAGTGGGGGATCACGCAATCGGCGTTCCGGGAGGGCTACGTGCTGCCCTGTATGGAGGGGCGGGCGCTTCCCGCAACGGGCTTCCCGGTGGGGACCGTGAAGAGCAAGATCAAGCGTCTCTTTTATAGTCTGAAGGATTACCCGCTCGGCGACATGCGGCAATGGGACGCGACACCCGGGGCCGGCGGCATGACCACGCACCGCGCGCGAGAACCCAAGGCCTGAGGCCGGGTGCGCGCGGGGCCTGTCGTTATAGGCGCTCGGCCGTGTGGCTTCGCACGAGGGTCAGGAGCGTTTGCGCATTCACCAAGCGCGAGAAGCGCCCGCGCACCCAGGCCTGGGCCTGCGCGGCGCGGGCGCGGGCGCCCGCCGGGTCCCGGAACACCTGATCCAGGGCCCCCGCCCAGCCCCCGAGAGACTTCGGTTCACACAGGCGCGCATGCCGCCCCTCGATGAACGTTTCGGGGATGCCGCCCACGCGGCTTGCGACCACCGGCACGCCGAGGCCCAGGGCCTCGATCTGCGCCATGCCGAGGGCCTCGACGGTCGCCGGGTTCACGGCGACGTGGGCTGCCGCCACATAGGGGTCGGGCCGCGCGACAAAGCCCGTCATGACGACGTGGCGCTCGAGCGCCAGGGCCGCGATGCGTGAGGCGATCGCCGCCCGCTCCGGCCCCTCGCCGACTATGAGGTAGGTGATGTTCGGGTAGGTCTCCCGCAACGCCGCCACCACCTCCAGCATAAAGAGATGACCTTTCTCCCCGCGCAGCATGGCGACATGCGCGATCACGGGTGTCCCCCAGGGTTGGCCCATGAGTCCCGTGTCGGCGGCCGCGGGGCGCCCATCCGGGCTATCGTCGAAGACGCCGGGGTAGAGGACCTGGAGCGCGGATCGGCGGACGAGGCGGCTCTCGGCGATCCGCCGGCGCAGAAAGTCGCTCGGGACGAGGACGGCGTCGGCAAGCCAGGTATGCAGCCAGTTGCTGTGGCCGCCCGTGTGGTAGGTCTTGACGCGCAAGAGGGCCGTGCGCGTGCCGCTCCGGGCAAGATATGCGGTGTAGAGGTCGGGCGAGCCGTGGGCGATGATCGCGGCCGGATGCCAATCCCGCAGGATGCGGCGCACGATACGGATGCTCGTCGCATCCAGGGCACGCGCGAACGGCGCGGAGTCGACGGCAACACCCTGGGCGCGGGCGCGCTCGCCGATCTGGGCCCCGGGGCGGCAGATCAGGCGCGCCTCGACCCCGAGACCGCGCAGCGCGGCGAGCTGGTGCAGCAACTGTAGTTCCTGGCCGCCCAGATTGCGCGAGCTCTCGGTAAAAAGAATCCTCGTCTCCACGTGCCCCCTCTGCTGCCCCCCGACTCGCAACCGGGGCGGGCCCATGATCGCAGAAACCCCGCCCGCTTTCCCAGGGGGGCGCCCCGGCATTCGTCGGCGCCGCCGAGACAGGCTATGATCTCGCGCGAGACCCAAAGACCGAGCGCGCGTGAATCCGGACAGGAGTGAGGACCAGCATCCCGGGGGCGACGGGGTGACGAGACCCGATGGGGCGCCCATGCGCATCCTGATCGTCAAGACCTCGTCGCTCGGCGATGTGGTCCACAACCTGCCCATGGTCAGCGATATCCGCGCGCGCATCCCGCGCGCGCGCATCGACTGGCTGGTGGAACGGGCGTTCGCCGACATCCCGGCCCTACACGCGGGTGTGCACGCCGTGATCCCCATCGAGCTGCGCCGTTGGCTGCGGGCCCCTTGGAAGGCCTCCACGTGGCAGGGGCTCGGCGACTGCCGCAAGCACCTGCGCGCCCAGCGCTACGACCTCATTCTCGACAGCCAAGGGCTTCTGAAGAGCGCGCTCGCGGCGCGCCTCGCCCGAGGCCCCGTGTACGGCCCGGACCCGCGCTCGGCACGCGAGGGGCTTGCCGGCTTCCTCTACACGCGCGGCCTGCCCATGCGTTGGGATCAGCACGCCGTCTCGCGCAATCGCGCGCTCGCGGCGGCGGCACTCGCCTATCCCGTGCCGGCGGATGCCCCCGATTACGGCATCGACCCGCCCGATGTCCTCGCGAGACGCGGCCCTTATTGCGTCGCCCTGCACGCCACCAGCCGCGATTCCAAGCGCTGGCCGGCGGACCACTGGATCGCGCTCGCGCGCGCTCTTGCGGATCACGGCCTTACGACCCTCCTGCCCTCGGGAAGTGCGCGCGAGCAGGCCGATGCCGAGGCCATCGCCCGCGGCATCGGGCCTCAGGCGCAGGCCCTGCCGCGCCAGCGGATCCGCGACCTCGCCGCGATCCTCGGACAGGCGCAGGCCGTCATCGGCGTCGACACCGGCCTCGTGCACCTGGCCGCCGCCCTCGGCCGACCGACGGTCGGGATCTTCCGCGCGAGCGACCCCGCGCAAACCGGCGTCCTCGCAGGCGATCGTGCGCGCAATCTCGGGGGGTTCGGGGCCTGTCCGCCGGTTCAGGCCGTGGTGGCGGCACTCAAAGACCTCGGGGTCTTGCCGTCGTGAAGGCCTATCGCGCGGCCCTCTGGCTGGTTTTGCCCTGGGCGCTCGCGCGCCTTGTGTGGCGCGCCCGCGCCTACCCGCGCTACGCCGGGCGCTGGCGCGAGCGCCTCGGCCACGGGCCGTCCCTGCCCGCGGGCTCTCTTTGGATCCACGCGGTCTCGGTTGGGGAGACGCGCGCGGGCGCGCCCCTGATCCGCAGGCTGCTCGAGGACTACCCCGGGATTCCGCTCGTCGTCACGACGACTACCTTCACGGGGGCCGCCGAGGTCGAACGTCTGTTCGGGGACAGCGTGCGGCACCGCTTCGCGCCCTTCGACCTGCCGCGCGCGATCGCGCGCTTTCTGGCCGCCGTCCAACCGCGCGCGGCAATCATCCTCGAGACCGAGCTCTGGCCCTGTCTCTTCGACGCCCTCGATCGGGCACGGATCCCGCTCGCGCTCGCGAACGTCCGCCTCTCGGAGCGCTCGTACCGCGGCTATCGTCGTGTGCGCCGCACGGCCCGGGCCTTGCTGCAAGTGCCGTCCGTGATCGCGGCGCAATCGGGGGCGGACGCCAACCGCCTGCGCGCGCTCGGGGCCCCCGCGGGGCGCGTGCACGTCACCGGCAACATGAAGTTCGAGCTCACACACACAGCGGGCCTGCGCGAGGCCGCGCAGGCCCTGCACCAGGCCTGGGGCATGCGGCCGGTGTGGGTCGCGGCCAGCACCCATGACGGGGAGGAAGAGTGGGTGTTGGACGCGCACCGGCGGTTGCGCGCCCGACACCCGGCGCTGCTCCTCGTTCTCGTGCCGCGGCACCCCGAGCGCTTCGAGACGGCGGCAAGACTCCTCCGGCACCGGGGGGTCGCCTTCGTCGAGCGCAGCCGCGCGGCACCCGTAGACGACGACACCCAGGTCGTGCTCGGCGACACCATGGGGGAGCTTTCGCTCTTTTTCGCGTGCGCCGAGTGCGCCTTCATCGGCGGCTCGCTGGTGCCGGTCGGCGGCCACAACCCGCTCGAGGCCTTAGCGCTCGGGGTGCCGGTGGTGTTCGGCCCGCATATGTTCAACTTCGAGGAGATCGCAGGCCTCACGCTCAGGGCCGGCGCGGGCCGGCAGGTGGCGGGCGGTGAGGAGCTGGCGGACGCGATCGATGCTTACCTCGCGCAACGCGCCGACCGCGAGGCGGCGGGAAGGGCGGGGCTCGCCCTCGTGCAGGAGAATCAGGGGGCGTTGACGCGCGCTCTCGCGCTCCTCAAGCCCCTTCTCGATGCAACGCCTTCGGCAGATCCCTGATCGCGCGCACGAGATCGCGGAACGCCGCGTGCTCGGCGCTCCTCAGCCACTCGAAGACCAGCGACTCGGTGCTCGCCTGACGCACGCCGTCCTGCGCCAGCCGCGCCAGGGCCTGGGCGTGGTCGGGATATCGGCGGCTGGCGCAGGCATCGGCGAGCACAAAGGGGGCGCGCCCGCGCGCGGCGAGGTCGAAGGCGGTTTGCAAGACGCAGACATGAGTCTCGATGCCGGCGATCAGGATCTGGTCGCGCCCGTCATCGAGGAGGGAGGCGATCTCCGCGTTGCCGCAGCAGGAGAAGCTCATCTTGTCCTGTGCCCGGACATCGGCCGGCAGGAGGACCGTGAGCTCCGGGAGCAGGGGGCCTAAGCCCTGCGGATACTGGCGGGTCACGACAATCGGGATCGCCAGGCGCGCGGCCGCTGTTATCAGGAGCGCCAGGCGCGCAAGCACGCCCGCGGCCTCCGGCATCATCGCGGCCCACAGGCGCGTCTGAAAGTCGACCAGCAGAAGGCGGCTGCGGCGGGCCTCGATCAGCATGCGTCAGTAACGCGGCATCGACGGCTCGACCTCGCGCGCCCAACGGTCGATGCCGCCCGCGAGATTGACGACGCGGCGGAAGCCGTTCTGCTCGAGGAACCGTCCCGCGTGCAGGCTGCGCACCCCGCTGTGGCAATAAATGACGAGTTCCTTCTCGGGGTCGAGCGTGGTCATCGCGTTCGGGATCTCTTGCATCGGGATGTGCAGGGAGCCCGGCAGCACGCACAACGCCCGTTCCCAGGGTT
Organism: Acidiferrobacteraceae bacterium; assembly: GCA_027343725.1. Classification (GTDB taxonomy): domain Bacteria; phylum Pseudomonadota; class Gammaproteobacteria; order Acidiferrobacterales; family Acidiferrobacteraceae; genus Acidiferrobacter. The sequence continues at coordinate 3,343 of DAHWKH010000043.1, read as the reverse complement.
CGCGCACGTCGAGCAGCGCGAGGTCCTCACCGGCCGCGAGCCGCTGAGCCAACTCCTTCGGGGCGATCTCGCGCATAGTCAAAACTGAAACCGTTCGGGTTTGGGCGCGTTGACGAGCGCGGGGACGTCGGTCTCGAACAAGGACTCCTCGTGGTCGTAATCGGGCGTCACGCGCGTGATGAGGCGCACTTCCGCCGGCCCCCCGCCCACGATCACGACCATGCGCCCGCCCACGGCGAGCGACTCGCGAAACGCCGGGGCCGGGCCGAGCGGCAATGCACCGCTCACCAGAATGACGTCGTAAGGCTTGTGGCGGCCCCAGCCGCGTGAGGCATCGCCCACTTCCAGCGTCACGTTGTGAACGCCGAGCGTCTCGAGGTTGCGCGCCGCGCGCACCTTGAACTCCGGGATGATCTCGACGCTGTGAACGTGGTCGGCAAGCCCCGCGAGCACCGCCGTCAGATACCCGCTCCCGGTCCCGACCTCGAGCACATGGTCACCGGGCTGGACATTCACCGCCTGCACGAGCCGCGCGTCGATGGCGGGCGGGAGCATCACCTGCCCGCGCCCGAGCGGTATGGTCGCGTCCGCGTAAGCGAGCGCGCGCTGATGGGGCGGCACGAAGATCTCGCGGGGGACTTCCCCGAGGCGCGCGAGCACGCGTTCGTCCAGGACCTCGAAGGGGCGGATTTGGTGCGCGACCATGAGGGCGCGCTCGACATCGGCGGGTATGGATGACATGCCAAAGACACCTGGGATTCGGTGAGGGAGGGTAAGCCTTTTATCCCCCCGGACGCAAGCCGGACCGGGGCCCGGGGCCGGATCCCGGGGCGCATACGCGGGGCCGCGCGCCACAAGGCGCGGGGCCGATCCGAGCCCCCGTTACGGGCCTGCAAGGCCGAGATCCCCTCCTTGCATTCACCCTATAAATCCTTTAGCGTTGATCGCCCATAAACGGTCGGCCCTTGCCGGCAAACGGCGCCAAGCGCCCCTGATTTTTCAAAGGACCCGGGCGACGATGAACGCGGACCCTCGAACCCTCTCTCCCCTGACGCGCGCCCTCGACCCCGAATTGACGGCGCCCTTTCCGGCATCCACCAAGGTGTATCTGGGCGCGCGCGCGGGACTCGCGGTGCCCATGCGCGAGATTGCCCTCTCGGACACGCCGCGCGTCCAGGGCGCGGAGCCCAACGCGCCCCTCCGGGTCTACGACACCTCGGGGCCGTACACCGACCCGCACGCGCTCCTGGACCTCGCGCAAGGCCTCCCCGCGCTGCGCGCGCCGTGGATCGCGGCGCGCGCGGACACCGAGACCGGGACACTGAACTCCGAATACGCCCGGGCGCGCGCCGCCGATCCCGCGACCGCCGGCATCCGATTCGCCAACCTGCGTCCCCCGAGGCGCGCGCGCGGCGGCGCCTGCGTGACGCAGATGCATTACGCCAAACGCGGGCTCGTGACCCCGGAAATGGAATACGTCGCGCTGCGCGAGAACGGCGGCGAGAACGACGGCCCGGGGGCCATCACCCCCGAAATGGTGCGCGCGGAGGTGGCGCGCGGGCGCGCCATCATCCCGGCCAACATCAACCACCCGGAACTCGAGCCCATGATCATCGGGCGCCGCTTCCTCGTGAAGGTCAACGCCAACATCGGCAATTCGGCGCTCGCCTCGAGCATCGAGGAGGAGGTCGAGAAGATGGTGTGGGCGACGCGCTGGGGGGCCGACACCATCATGGACCTCTCCACCGGCCGTCACATCCACGAGACCCGCGAGTGGATCCTGCGAAACGCCCCGGTGCCGGTCGGCACGGTGCCGATTTATCAGGCCCTCGAGAAGGTCGGCGGCGTGGCCGAGGACCTCACCTGGGAGATGTTCCGCGACACCCTCATCGAACAGGCCGAGCAGGGCGTCGATTACTTCACGATCCACGCCGGCGTGCGGCTCGCCTTCATCCCGATGACCGCCAACCGGCGCACCGGCATCGTCTCGCGTGGGGGCTCGATCCTCGCCAAGTGGTGTCTCGCGCATCACCAGGAGAACTTTCTGTACACGCACTTTCGCGAGATCTGCGAGATCATGCGTGCCTACGACGTCTCGTTCTCGCTCGGTGACGGCCTACGCCCGGGATCGATCGCCGACGCCAACGACGAGGCCCAGTTCGCGGAGCTCGAGACCCTCGGGGAACTGACCCAGGTCGCCTGGGAGTACGACGTCCAGACCATGATCGAGGGGCCGGGGCACGTGCCCATGCACCTCATCCAGGACAATATGGACCGGCAGCTCACGGCCTGCCGCGAGGCGCCCTTCTATACCCTGGGACCGCTGACCACCGATATCGCGCCCGGCTACGATCACATCACCTCCGCGATCGGCGCCGCCATGATCGGGTGGTTCGGCACGGCGCTTTTGTGCTATGTGACGCCCAAGGAGCACCTGGGCCTCCCGGACCGCGCGGACGTCAAAGACGGCCTTATGGCCTATAAGATCGCGGCCCACGCGGCCGATCTCGCGAAAGGCCACCCGCAGGCGCGCGCCCGCGATGATGCGCTCAGCAAGGCGCGTTTCGAGTTTCGCTGGAACGATCAGTTTCATCTCGCGCTCGACCCGGAAAGGGCGCGCGCCTTGCATGACGAGACCTTGCCCAAGGAGTCGGCCAAGGTCGCGCACTTCTGCTCCATGTGCGGCCCCAAATTCTGCTCGATGAAGATCAGTCAGGAGGTGCGGGAATACGCCGCCGGCGCGGCGCGCGCGCAGGACGCGACGGTGGCCGAGGGGCTCGCCGACAAGGCCCGTGAGTTCGTGGCCGCCGGGGCGGAGCTTTACCGGAAGGTCTAGTGCAGAGAGCGGCCGTGGATCCCGGGCTGGGCCGGCAGGTGGCGCTTCTCACAGCGCTCCTCGCGGCCTTGAGCGCGCTCTTGAGTTATGGCGTCACCGACACCCAAAACCATGCCGTCCTCACGAAGAACGCGGCGGTGCTGACGATGCTTCGGGCAGCAGCGCTGCGGGAGAACTCCCGCCCCGGCCGAAGCGCGCGCGTGCGCGGGCTCGAGCGGCGCGCGCTGACCCAGGATCGCGCAAGCGAGCGCCTCATGGGCCCCCACGATCATTTCGCGCAGGGCCTCGTGGCGGCCGAGATCGGAGTCGCGCTGGCCTCGGTCGCGGCCTTGGTCGAACGCCGCTGGCTGTTGCGTCTCGCCCAGGGGGCGGCCTTGCTCGCGCTCGTGTTGGGCGCCTTTGGGCTGATGTCATGAGGGCGCGTTTCCCGGTTAGCGTGGAGACGGTCGAGCGCGGCAAATGCGGGCTCTGCAGCGCGCTCTGCTGCCGGTATATCACGCAGAAGAT